>CALFLO010000177.1 GCA_937880175.1 uncultured Gluconobacter sp. | reverse complement strand
GTCGACCTTTCGCTCCAGCCCGGCACGACGCTGACCCTCTTCGGCAACAAGCCTGCGGCCCTGTCGCGTCTGCTCGATGTGCTGGCCGGGTTCCTACCCCCTCTGGGCGGCACCATCACAGTCAGCGGTGAAAACGTCACCTCCCGCCCACCCGCAGAGCGGCGGATGCGCATCGTCAGCCCGCGGGACCCGCTTTTTCCGCATCTGGACCTGCGGGACAACATCGCCTTCGGCCTGCGCGCCAGTCGACAGACCCGAACAGACGCCCGTGCCGCCGCGGGACGGATGATTTCCCTCATGGGGCTGGATGGCATCGCGGAACTGAAGCCTTCGGAACTGAATGCGGAACAGTCCCTGCGGGTCAGGCTGGCGCGCGCGCTGGTGACGTCCCCGGACGTCCTGCTGCTCGATGATCCGCTTCATATGCTGGATCCCCATGCCGCACGCCGCATCCCGATGCTGCTGGCGACGCTCTCCCGCGCCCTGAATCTCAGCATGATCCATGCTGTCTCGCGCAGGGAGGATGCCCTGCGCTCCGGTGGTGAAATTGCTGTCTTTCAGGATACGACCCTGCTGCAATGCGCAGATGCGGCCCGTCTTTATGACCGCCCGGCCTGCGTGGAAGTCGCCACTCTTTTTGGCGAAACCAACACCCTGACCGGTCAGGTCCTGGACATCGGCGATGATGTGGCCCGCGTGCATCTGGCCTGTGGCGGTGTTGTGGAGGCGATGGCCTCCGAGGATCTCGCTGAAGGACAGGAATGTCTCGTTTGCGTCCGTCCCGACCGGATTTCCCCTTTTTTCGGGGCTCAGGGACTTGGCATGGACGAAGACGGAGAAACGCCCGTTCGCGGGGTCCTGACGGACAGCACCCATCTTGGAGACCATATCCGCATGCGCGTCCGCTGCGCCGAGGGGACGGAGATCGAACTGCGGCGCCCGCCCCTTCAGGCCCAGAAAATCCCCGCAACAGGAACCGCCGTGCAGCTCGCCTGGCCCGCCGCACATGCGACAGCCTTTCCGCCCGGCGCCGGGATGTATTAAAGTACCCCCGTCCTGTCCGGACACATATGAACGGCTCCCTGTTCAAACACACCCAGTCTCTTAAGGATTTTCTCGTTCTGACCCGGCCCGCTTTCCCCTTGCGACATGTCCTTCGGACGTCTGGTCGGGTCCTCCGCAGGAGGCGCGCGCACCGTGCCTGCCTCTGCGCCCTGTTGCTTGTATCGCCTCTGGCCCCTGCGGCTCAGGCGGCTTCCGCGCACGCCGCCCATGACGCGACTGGCATCGGGACGATTTTCACATCTGTCGGCCATGGCATCACGTCCGTTTTCCTGCCCGGTTCGGCTGCAGCACATGGACATGCACGCACCCGGCACCGTCGCAAAACCGTCCATCACCATCCAACAGCGCCTGCCCCGCCCGAACCCGGCTTCGGCGTCCCTCAGGGCACAATCGCAGCACATGCCCTCACCTCCAGTGACAGTACTCTGCGTCTGGTGGAGTGGGATGGTCAGACGACGACACTCCACACCGGCTCTCATGCCGCGAAACCCGCGTGGATGGCCATTCTCGTCTCTGGCACACAACTGGCGCAGGCCTGCGCTGGTGGCTGGGTCCACCCGCTGGACGACAGCCCGACCTGCGGCATCCCCGGGGGCGTCAGCGACATTGCCTTGACCTGGGATCGCTCACGACTGGCAACCGCACCGGGATGGCCGGACTTCTGGGATGTCGCGCGCCATCCGGGACGGCGGGGCCTGCATTTTGGCGCCAGAACAACCCTAGAAATCGCCCTGCTTGCCGACGGGGTTGCGCCACAGGACGTTTATTCCACCCTCTCCACACAGGCCGGCGTGGACCGCGCCTTCCGCAAGCTGGACCTGCTGCGCCCCTATATCGTGTGGTGGACGACACCCGCCGATGCTGCCCGCATCATGGAGCAGAGCAGCGCCCTCATGCTGAGCGCACCCAGTACGGAAGTCACCAGTGTCGGCTCCCGGGTGCAGGCTGGTGCCGCAACCTCGCTTTTCGTGACCGGCACCCGGAACATCCTGCGCTCGCCACTGTTCTGGGCCATTCCGGCCAATGTCTCTGCGGAGAACGCACACCGGACGCTGTCCCAGCTCAGGATGCACGCTCCCCATATGGAAGACATGCCCGGGCCCGTTCCTGCTGGAACCACTCCCACTTTCCTGACTGTCAGTGACACGTTCTGGGCCACACATGGTGAAGCGCTCGAACAGCAGTTTGAAGCCCGTTTCGGTGTCCAGACACCATGATGTCTCTGGCATTACAGCTTAACCTGCCCGCGATCCTCACGGGCCTCATCGGGGCCTGTGCCGTGATCGCCCTCCTAATGCGCGTCCTGCCTGCTCCGGCCGTTCGCCGCCTTGGGCTGCTTCTGCTGCTGCCGGGTCCGGGGCTGGCTCTCGCGCTGGCCAGCATCCATTCGGGGCTAGGCTGGCTGGAAGGCATGCTCATCGCACCGGCCGTCGTGTTCCCCACGGGCGCGACCCTGCTGACTCTGCCTCCGGGCACGACACGTGCTGCTATCGGGTTGGGAGCAGATCTGCCGACACGTCTGCGTCTAATCTGGTTTCCGCTCCTTTTGCCTTCCGCCTTTCTCTCCATTCTCCTCGCGGTCGTTTTCTGTATCGCCTGCGCCCTTCTGGACCATCCATGACTTCTTCCACCGTGCCGTTCTGGCAAACCGTTCCTCTGGACCAGATGTCTTCCGAACAATGGGAGTCCCTGTGTGATGGCTGCGGCCGCTGCTGCCTCAACAAGCTGCGCGACGAAGATACCGAAGAGGTTATTTACACAAACGTCGCCTGCCGCCTGCTCGACACGCATACCTGCCGCTGCACTGATTACGCGGATCGCCACCGCAAAATTCCGGACTGCGTGACCCTCACACCTGCACTTCTGACCGACATCGACTGGCTCCCCCCAAGCTGCTCCTATCGCCTGTTGCGGGACGGATTTGATCTTCCGGACTGGCACCCACTCCGGACAGGGAATGAAAAGGGCGTACACAGTTCACGCGCCTCGGTGCAGGACCGCTGCATCAGCGAACGCCGGGCCGGGCCGCTTGAAGACCATCTGGAAGACTGGCCCGGGGAATGGCCGGACCGTTCCCCGCTCTGCCACGTCCTGAAGCGCAAGGCCTGACACCATGCTTCCCCCGACCGTTCCACTCATCTGGAAACGTTCGACACGCGCCAGACGCATCACGCTGCGGATCGAGCCGGTCCGGGGGGAAGTCATCATCACGGTTCCGGAACGAATCAGCCGGGACAGGGCGCTGGCTTTCGTCCATCAGCAGAGCGAGTGGATTACCAACGCCTTTGCCGCATTGCCGGAAAAGCAGCAGCTCGCAGACGGCTCACAGGTCATGATCGAAGGACAGAACATTCCCATCCTGCATGAACCGGCGGCCCGACGCGGCTGCTGGCTGGATGCGGACGGGCTCCATGTCAGCGGAGATGCCTCCCACACGGAACGCCGCATCCGCGACTTCCTTCAAGCCATGGCAAAAGAACGCCTGACACAAACACTTCAGGCCCATTCAACAAAAATGGATCTGCACCCTGCCCGGCTCGACCTGCGCGATGTCCGGACCCGATGGGGAAGCTGCACCAGACAGGGCCGCATCATGCTCAGCTGGCGCCTGCTGATGGCCCCAACAGAAGTCCGGGACTACGTCGTCATCCACGAACTGGCGCACCTGAAACACTTCAATCACGGCCCCGATTTCTGGGCCCTGGTCGACCATTTTATTCCTAAAGGCCGCACAGGACGCCTTGCAGCGGAACGCTGGTTGAGAGAAAACGGTACCGCTCTCCTGCGCGCAGCATGAGGGCTGTGCGAGCTTGGCGGAATGGTAGACGCACGAGACTTAAAATCTCGAGTCCGCAAGGACGTGCGGGTTCGAGTCCCGCAGCTCGCACCACATAACTCTCTGATTTCATTGGAAACATTAGGATATGACCCGCAGAATGCGGGTTGGTTCTCCAAAGCTCTTCTCCAGAATCGGAGAAGGTTCATGCTCAAACTGGTCGGTTCACGCTATCACTTCCGCCGCACCGTCCCCTCGCCGCTTCGGCCACTGCTTGGCAAAAGCGAGATCTGGATTTCATTGGGAACCGCAGGCAGGATAGAAGCCAGACGCCGTGCGGCAGACCTGCACGCCCAGACCACCGATCTTTTCCGGAGCCTTCGCAGCGTGAGCCATTCACCGACGCCTCCCAAGGTTTCCCCATTCCCGGATGCGTCCATTACCAACCCACGTCTGATCGCCTACATACGCGAGCGCGGGCTGCGAACGAATGAAGATCTTGCCTATGCGCTGCTGGATGATTATCGCGACATGCTCGCCCAGCAGAAACTTATCCAGAAAACCGCTGTCGAAGCGGCCGAAATGGCTGGAAAGGCCCAATATTACAAGAGCGTCCTGAACCAGGCCCACGACGTCAAACATTATCAGGAAAACCTCGAGGAAGTCATCGCGATTGCCCTCAAGCAACAGACAGAGCTGACAGCGCTGGCGTATCAAGCGGTACAGGAAACGCGAACGACCCAGGCCGAGAAAAAGGTTCTCGAAGCCGAAATCAGACGGCTGCATGACACGCTTGTCAGCACCTTGACCAAGGCCATCGAAAGCACGACCGCCCGATCCGCTCCCGTTATTCCGGCCCCTCAGCCAGAGATGACGCCCTCTGAAACACCCGGAATCGTTAACCCCCCACCCCCATTAAAGCAGCAACCCCCCGTCCTTCTGTCTGCCGCCCTGAAACGGGTTCTAAACACCAAACCGGCCACCCGCCCAGACCCCCAGCCGGCCACCTCGG
>CALFLO010000176.1 GCA_937880175.1 uncultured Gluconobacter sp. | reverse complement strand
CCATCCTGACATCGCCCTATGACCGGGATTCGGTGACGGCCGGTATTGTCCATCTCAGCGTCGGCAATTTCCACCGTGCCCACCAGGCCGTCTACACGGACCGCGCTTTGGCGCTGCCGGGCCAATCCGGCTGGGGCATTGTCGGGATGGGTCTGATGGACCTTCCGGCGGAAGTGGCAAAGGCCGAGGCCCTTCATGCGCAGGACGGGCTTTACACCCTGCGCGAATGTCCGCCGAACCGCCCCGATACGGTCCGGGTTGTGAAGTCTCTGGTCGAATACATCCACGCTCCTGCCGATCGTGAAGCCGCGCTCAAGCGTCTGACAGATCCTGCCATTCGCATCGTCAGCATGACGGTAACCGAAGGCGGCTATTACATGGATGAAGCAGGCCGCTTCATGACCGGGCATCCCGCTATCGCCGAAGACCTGCATCGCCCGGTCCCGCACACGGCGTTCGGCATGATGACCGAGGCCCTGCGCCAGCGTCGCGATGCCGGGATTGCGCCCTTCACCATCCTGTCCTGCGACAACGTTCCCGCAAACGGCGATGTCGCACGCAATGCCGTGTTGTCCTTTGCTCGCCTGCGGGACGCGGAGCTGGCGGAATGGATCGAGGCCGAAGTCGCCTTCCCGTCCTGCATGGTCGATCGCATCACCCCCGCCGTCCATCCGGCCGATGTGGCGCGTCTGGATGCGCAGAGCGGCGTCGAGGACCGTGTTCCCGTGTTCTGCGAGGACTTCATCCAGTGGGTTGTGGAAGACAATTTCCCCGCCGGACGTCCGGCCTGGGAGCAGGCCGGCGTGTTGTTCACGGATGACGTTGAGCCCTACGAGCAGGTAAAGCTGCGGATGCTGAACGCATCGCATTCCACGCTGGCCCTGCCGGGCGTTCTGATGGGATATCGACTTGTCGATGAAGCCATGGGCGATGAGCATCTGGCCGCCCTGCTGGAGCAGTTCCTGCGCCATGATGTCTCACCGCAGCTCACCGCCCCTCCGGGCATCAGCCTGCCGGACTATGCGGCCCAGCTTCTGGAGCGGTTCCGCAACCATGCCGTCAGCGACCAGCTTCTGCGCATCACGTCCGACAGCACATCCAAGCTGCCGGTCTTCCTGCGCGCCACGGCCGAGGACGTGCTGAAAAAGGCTCAGGACCCGCGCCGGATCGCCTTCGTCCTCGCCTGCTACTGCGCCTATCTGGTGGGTCGTGACGACCTTCAGGCAACATTTGCCGTCACAGAACCGCGTCTCAGCGCCGAAGACCGCGCGCTGGCGCTGGATGCAAACCCCGCAAAGGCATTGGAGATGAGCGTGTTCGCCGGATGGGAGCTTGAGAACTCTGCCGAGTTCCTCACGCGCTTCATCCAGACCCGCGAAGATCTGAAAACGCACGGCACCGCTGCCATGCTGAAGGATCTGGTCACAAACGTATAAAAGTTTTTGGGTTCCGCCTTTTTTCAAAAAGGCGGAGAGACCTGAAGCTTTTTGGAAAAAGCTTCACCAAAAACTTTTATCCCTGTCAGTCCGAGACGCGGGCGATATCAGCACCGCAGGCGGCGAGCTTGCGGTCCACGCCTTCATAGCCCCGGTCCAGATGATAGATGCGGCTGAGCTGCGTCTCGCCTTCCGCCGCCAGACCCGCGAGGATCAGCGAGAACGAGGCGCGCAGATCGGTTGCCATGACCGGCGCGCCGGACAGCTTCGGAACGCCACGGATGATGGCGGAGCGGCCATGCACGTTGACGCGCGCGCCCATACGGTTGAGCTCCGGGACGTGCATGAAGCGGTTCTCAAAGATCGTCTCGGTGATCATGGATGCGCCCTCGGCCACGGACAGCATCGCCATGAACTGCGCCTGCATGTCCGTCGGGAAGCCGGGATACGGCTCTGTCATGATGTCCACGCCCTGAAGCGTGCCGCTGCGACGGACCCGCAGGCCACGCGCCTCTTCCACGACCTCGACACCCGTTTCCTCAAGTGTGCGGATCACGGCGCCCAGATCATCGGCGCGTCCTCCCACGAACAGCAGATCGCCGCCCGTGATGCCGGCCGCACAGGCATAGGTGCCGCATTCGATCCGGTCCGGCATGACGGCGTAATGCGCGCCGTGCAGCTTTTCCACACCGTCGATGACCAGCGTGCCGGAGCCTTCGCCCGTGATCTGCGCGCCCATGGCGTTGAGGCAGTGCACCAGATCGCTGATTTCCGGCTCACGCGCGGCGTTGACGATATGGGTGCGCCCCTTCGCCAGTGTCGCGGCCATCAGCAGGTTTTCGGTCGCGCCCACGCTGGCAAACGGCAGGATGATCCGGTCACCCTTCAGCCCGTCGGGCGCGGTCGCGTTGATATAGCCGTTTTCCAGCCGGATCTCGGCGCCGAGCGTCTCAAGCCCCTTGAGATGCATGTCCACAGGGCGCGTTCCGATGGCGCAGCCGCCCGGCAGGGAGACTTTCGCCTCACGGGCACGCGCCAGAAGCGGGCCAAGGACCAGAATGGAGGCGCGCATCTTGGAGACGATGTCATACGGCGCCTCAACGGAGCCGATTTCGCCACCAATGGACAGCGTGCGCGGCCCGGCATCTTCAACGGTGATGCCCAGACCCACCAGCAGATCGCGCATCGTCTTGATGTCGGCAATGCCCGGCACGTTGGACAGCACCAGCCGCTCGGACGTCAGAAGCCCGGCCACCATGAGCTTGAGGCCGGAGTTCTTCGCTCCCCCGATCTCGATTTCGCCTGTCAGGCGGCGGCCACCGCGAATGATGAAACGGTCCATGGTGCGATCCTTGAGAAGCAGGCCTTGAGAAGCGGAGCCTTAGAGGCGGGGCGTGGTGACGCCGGACTGGCGCATGTATTTTCCAGCACGGTCGGCGTAGCTGACCTCACAGGGGCTGGCACCCTGGAAAAACAGGAACTGGCAGATGCCTTCATTCGCATAGATTCGCGCGGGCAGCGGCGTGGTGTTGCTGATCTCGATCGTGACCTGGCCTTCCCATTCCGGCTCAAGCGGCGTGACGTTCACGATGATGCCGCAACGCGCATAGGTGGACTTGCCGAGGCACACCACCAGCGTGTCACGCGGGATGCGGAAATATTCGACCGTATGCGCCAGCGCGAAGCTGTTGGGCGGGATGGTGATGTTGCCGGTGCGGGTGACGAAGCTGTTGGTGGCGAAGTTCTTCGGGTCGACAATGGCGCTGTCCACGTCGGTGAAGATCTTGAATTCATCCGCTACGCGTGCGTCATAGCCGTAAGACGACAGGCCGTAGGAAATGACGCCTTCGCGCTTCTGCGCCTCCACGAACGGTTCGATCATGCCTTTTTCCCGGGCCATCTGGCGAATCCATGTGTCGGGCATGATGGGCATGAAGGCACTCCTGAACGAGGGCGGCACAAAGCGCCCTGTGCGTCTAACCCACCTGCTCTAGCGAGCGATGAGCGATCACGCAATGTGTCGGATCAGTCATTTTTCGTGAGCGTCTGTTGCGAACGTCCCAGCAGGGCTTCCAGCCATTGCGGACGCAGTTCGCTGGTCAGCACGCCGCCTACGATCAGCATGGCCCCCAGCAGCGTCGCCGGTGGCAGACTGTCCCCCGCAAGCCAGCCGACAAGCCCGCCCCAGACCGGCTCTCCGGCATAGATCACGGCGGCCTTGGTCGGCGCGACGGATTTCTGCGCCCAGTTCATCACCACCTGCACCAGAGCGCTCAGCCCACCCAGCGCCAGTGCGCAGCCGAACCAGACCCATGAGAACGCCGGGAGCGCCTCTCCCGAAACGGGGACCATCAGCCCTGCAAACAGGCTTCCGGCCAGAAGCTGCATGACCGTCACGCGCAGACTGTCCACGCCTCGTGCATAGAGGCTGATGAGGACGATCTCGACCGCAATGGCGATCGCCGCAAACAGCGTCAGCAGATCCCCGCGCCCGAAAGACAGCGACAGCGCCGCCGGACCGGCCAGACAGACCAGCCCCGCGAAGGCCAGCGCGATCCCGAGCCAGCTCATCAGATGCGGCGCCTTGCGCAGGAACGCCCATTGCAGGATCGGCACCAGCGGGACGTAAAGCGCCGTGATGAAGGCGGAGCGGCTGCTGGTGATGTCGCGCAGACCTGCGCTCTGCAACACATAGCCGGTCGCCAGCGCCACACCGATCAGCGTACCCGCCCGGACTTCGCGCCAGTTGAAATCCAGCAGTTTTCGCCCGGCCAGCAGCCCGACGAACCCCGCCGCCATCATGAAGCGGGCGAAGACGAAAAAACACGGCCCGCACTGCCGCATGGCGATATGCAGCACGAGGAACGTTCCGCCCCACAGCACCGTCACGCCTGTCAGCGCCAGTTCCTGCGGCGTGGGAAGGGGAAAACTGCGTTTCACAGAGGCTCAGCGCTCATCGGTGGGGGACGAGGCAGGCTCGTCCTGCGGCCGGGCGCGCTGCTGCTGTTTGCGGCGCATCAGATTGGCCCGGAGCGCCTTGGCCTCCCGGCTTTCCCGCTCTTCTTTCGCGGCCGCAGCGCGGTCTCGAATGATCTGCTCCGTGGGTTTTCCGTCCTTACTGGTCATGGCTGTGTTCCTCGAATGTCGTCCGCAGACGCGTGCCCAGAAGCTCGTCATAAACGCCCAGCGTGCGGGCCTGCATCAGCGTCGTCGTATAGTTAGCGATGGCATGGGCACGCGCCTTTTCCGCCAGCCAGTCCAGCGCGTCTTCGCCTGTTTCCAGAACGCTTTTCATCGCATCCGCCAGAGCGTCCGGATCATCCGGCGGCACGACCAGCCCCGTCTCGCCGGGCAAGATCGTTTCCATCATCGCGCCCTGCGCCGTGCCGATCACCGGGCAGCCCATCATCTGCGCTTCCACCAGTGTGCGCCCGAACGGCTCAGGCCGGAGCGAGGGCGCCACGACGACGCTTGCCAGCTCACAGGCCGCGGGCATGTCGGTGCAGGTTCCGGCGAACCGGACATACTCTTCAAGCCCGAGTTCCCGCACCCGCTGTTGCAGCCTGCGGGAAAACTTCCGGTCATTTTCCGGGCCGGCCAGAACGCAGATCCATCCAGTACCCATCTTCGAGCGCAGCAGGCCCAGCGCCTCGAGCAGAACACCCTGACCTTTCCATGCCGTCAGGCGCGCGGGCATGAGAATGATCTTTGCCTCCACGGGCACACGCCAGGCATCGGCCAGTTTCTGCACGCGCTCGCCGGAGATTGCGCCGGGTGTGAACTCCCGCAGATCCGCACCACGCGGAATGACCCGCAGACGGCTCTCCGGCACAGCGTATTCACTGCGCAGGCGGCGGGCGATGAACTCCGAAATGGCAATGACCCGCGCGCCGCGCGCCAGCACGGAATTATAGAGCTTCTTGCCCCGCCATTTCGCCTCATGCACGCCGTGCCATGTCGTCACGAGCGGGATGTTTTCCCGGCGACACGCGATCCATGCCGCCCAGGCCGGAATCCGGGAGCGCGCATGGACCAGATCCACGCCCTCGCTACGGATGAGCGCCTGAAGATCGCGAGCCCGACGCAGCACCGCAACAGGCGATTTTTTCTTCAGGTCCAGTTCGATATGCCGGCCGCCCGCATGACGGAGTTGCACCAGAAGCCGGCCGGGGCGCGACGCGACCAGTGCCGTACCGCCGCCTTCCGTAATCGCCGCCGCGATCTCGACAGCTCCGCGCTCCAGACCGCCGGTGCCCAGCGCCGGAAGAACCTGAAGGATGACGGGGGAGCGGTCGGTCATGACGGTTCTGCGGGGCCTGTTCCGGGAAGAGTATTTTCAGACGAAAACAGCCTGTAGCCGGGTCTGCATCCCCTTCCCACCCGAAAAATGGAAAAACCGCCGCTGGAAACGACAAAGGGGTGGTCAGCGTGCCATTTCCGGCACGAAAACCACCCCTCTGTCAGCCGGGAGCCCCAGCCCCCGGTGTCTCAACCCTTGTAGATCAGCCCTTGTGATCGGGCAGGGCGTAAACGACCAGTTGATCGCTGACCGGCGTCATCATGAAGTGATGTCCACCTGCCATGATGGCGACGTACTGGTGACCATTGGCTTCGTAGGTCATCGGGTTGGCCTGTCCGCCGCCCGGCAGGACCGCGCTCCAGACCACCTTGCCGGTGTGCTCGTCAATGGCGCGGATCTGGTTATCCGTAGCCGCCGCGATGAACACCAGACCACCGGCCGTCACGACCGAACCACCGTTGTTCGGTGTGCCGATTTCCCAGGGCAGACCTGTCGGCAGACCCCACGGACCATTGGCGCGGGCCGTTCCCAGCGGGTGCTGCCACAGCACCTTCTGACCGTGCTTCATGTCGATGGCCGTGATCATGCCGTAGGGCGGACGGTTGCACATCATGCCCGTGTACTGGTTCCAGAACGGGGTCACGACGATGCCGTAAGGCGTGCCGTCCATGGCGCCGTTACCTTCGGCTCCGCCACCACCCGGCTTGTAGTTCGGGTCGTCGATCGGCATCAGACCAAGCTGGTCGGCCTTCTTGCGGGTCACGAGCTGGTCGTACATCGGGGTGATGTTCCAGTTCGCGATCAGGATGCCGCTCTGCGGGTCATAGGACATGGAGCCCCAGTCGCTGCCGCCGTTATAGCCCGGATATTCGATCCAGGGCTTGTCGACGCTCGGCGGCGTGAACTCACCCACATAGTTCGCACGGCGGAACTTGAGACGGCAGAAGAGCTGGTCGATGGGGGACATGCCCCACATGTCCGTCTCTTTCAGGTCCGGCACGCGCAGGGCCGGCATCCCCGTGGACCAGGGCTGCGTCGGCGTACGCGGATCGCCCGGAATCACACCCGGCGACGGAGCGGCGCGCTCCTCCACCGGCAGGATGGGCTTGCCGTCACGACGGTCGAGCACGAAAGTCTGGCCGCGCTTGGTCGGCATGATGAGGGCCGGAACGGTCTGGCCGTCAGCACCTGGCATGTCCATGAGCGTGGCCTGCGAGCCGATATCATAGTCCCAGACGTCCTTGTGAACGGTCTGGAAGACCCAGCGCGGTGCACCCGTCTTCACGTCGAGCGCCACGACCGCGGAAGAGACCTTGTTTTCTTCGGGGCTACGGAGCGCACTGTAGTAATCGGAAGCCGAGTTGCCGGTCGGGACGTAAACGAGGCCGAGAGCATTGTCACCGGTCATCGCAGCCCAGGAGTTGGGCGTGCCACGGCTGTAATGGTTATTGCCGGTCGGCTGGCTGTGGTCATCGGGGCGGTTCACGTCCCAGGCCCACAGGAACTTGCCGCTCTCGGCATCATAGCCACGGATCACGCCCGACGGTGCCCAGCGGCGCTGACCGTCCAGAACCTCGTGGTTGACCACGACCACACCATTCACGATCGGCGGCGGCGTCGTCATGGACACGAAACCAGGAACGGACTCGCCAAGGCCCTGCATCAGGTTGACCTGACCGCCATGCCCGAAGCCTTCGCACAGATTGCCGGTCGCGGCATCAACCGCGATCAGGCGCATGTCGAGCGTGCCTTCAAGGATACGGTTATGGCAGGGCTGCCCTTCAGGGATCTGCGACGACGTGAAATACGTCACGCCCTTACACGCGGCGGTGTAGGGGATGGATTCGTATTTCTCATTGATGTTGTGACGCCAGATCTCCTTACCCGTCGCCGGGTCGAGCTTCATCATGTCGTTCTGCGCCGAACACATATAGAGACCGTCACCCACCTTGATCGGTGTGGTTTCGGCAGCCCATTTGTTCACCTGTCCCGGACGCGGGTAGCTGCCGGTATGGTAGCGAAAGGCGACCTGCAGCTGATCGGCGTTCTGCGGCGTGATTTCGGAAAGCGGCGAATAGCGCGTCTGATTGTCATCACGGCCATAGGCAGACCAGTCCCCCTGTGCGGGAGCGGCACTCTGCTGCGGGGCCATCTGCGGGACGTCGTTCGGATCCATGGATCCGATATCCGGCAGGTTGGCCGCGTTCACACCCGGTGCCTGCGGGGCGTAGGGCGAAGGGCCGGAAAAACGGCTCGTCGCAGCGGGTGAATTCGCGGTCGGTTCGAAAGCATTACCATTGCCCGGGCCGGGTACAGTAGAGCTCGGCGAACCGCCGCTTCCTGCGGGAGCGAACTGGGCATTGGCCACCAGCGGAGCGCAGGCCAGCGTGGCACAGGCGGCGGTGGCGAGAAGATGGGATCTGCGCATCAGACGGCTCCCCTCAGGGTACGGCGGGTTTCCATCCGGCGAAGAACCGGGATGGTGAGGGCAACAAGGATACCCAGCAGCGTCGGGCCGAAATCGCGCGGGAGAAGATCAACCGGGCTGAAGCCCACTTCCCACAGGGACCAGATCCATGTGTAACCAAGTGCGCCCAGATACAGGAATGCGCCCAGTGTGCGGCCCATGATCATGAAGACGCCACTGGCGACCAGCAGGATGCCACACAGAACGTAGTAGACGGAGCCACCCAGCATCGCGAGCTGAGCGCCCTCGATCACGAAGAACAGCCCCACCAGAAGGATGACAACCCCCAGCAGCACTGTCAGCCACTCGGTCAGGGTCCTGTTGCCATAAGTATTCGGCATTGGTGAAAGCCTCCAGAACTGAAAGTCCGGACGGTAAGTCCAGACTTTCAGGAAAGCTACGGTTCTTTTTCAATAATGCTGAATATTATTCTAACAAACGCGTGTGATACCACGGTTGCATTTCAGTAATTTCAAATGATCGTTACTTTTATTACCCGGCAGGGATTGTCACGACCGCTCCGCCCGTATGATTTGTGGCCGCAAGGGCCGCCAGAACCTGCACCATCGTAAAGGCCAGTTTGCTCTGGAAATCGCGGTCACTGATCCAGAACCAGGTATTGTTGTAGCTGACCGCGGCATAGCGACTGTCCGGCTCTTCCTTACCCGAATGGATCACGACTTCGGGCCGGTTTTCGATGCCCACCTGCCCGATCGTCGGCGGAGTACGGCCGGTCTTGATGTCATCATCCGGCACCTCGACCTCGTAAGCGAGCTGCGTCAGCATCGCGAGCATCGAGCGCGTCAGGATCGCGATCTGCTTGCCGGGATGCTTGGGATACGGCCCGTAAACGATCTCGGCTTCCTCGGCTCCCGGATCGAGATGCAGCAGGCGGCGCACCTCGGCCTGGATCGCCAGGAGGTTGCTGTCGGATGTCGAGGTCAGCACCAGATAGGACCGCTCCGCTCCGCCGCCGTTTCCTCCACCGCCGCCGTTCCCGCTATCCGCCTTGCCGCCATTTTTCTTGGGGTCCGGCGGCGTGGCGCTTTCGGTCGTGATGCGGATGGTCATCGCCCCCTGGATCTGCAACTGCCGCAGATCGTGCAGAAGCAGGTAGAACCGCACGGAGCCGCCGCCGAAGGGACCTGAGCCAAGCCCCCGGACATTGGAGAGTCCATCTATGGACTGCGCCGTCAGACGCAGGAGCGTGTCGATCGGCAGCCCACCGAGACTGAGCGGCATGATGACCGTCGGCGAGATCGGGCGGACCACGTTCTCGGCATATTGCTGCCCCGTTACGGGCTGGTAGGTGAAGGTGGGACTTTCACCCATCGACATGGTGCCCGTGCCGAAAAGGTAGTTCCCGACCGCCGTGGCCGGATAAGCGTAAAACCCGCCACTGACGCTTTTGGAGACGCTGTAACCCGCAATCACCTGCGTCGTATCAAGGAAGGTCGGCGGATCTGCGTAACGCAGCCGGACGATATTCAGCAGCATCTCGTGCTTCTGGCTGTCACCCAGCGCGCGGGAATATTCGAGCTGGTCGTCGCGCAGTTTTCCCGGCCCTATCGGACCACAGGCGGAAAGGCCGGTTGCGGAACAAATGGCCAGGGCAGCCATCAGCGGGGCACGAAAGGAAAGATGATTCGGCATGGCTGTGTGGAGACTGTCCCATTGGCAGGCAAAGCGGAAGGCCCAACCTTACTAGAGGGCGATGTCCGTATCGGAAACAGCCATCTTCCCCTTCCGGCCCGGCGAAGAGAACATTCTCGACGAAATGTGTCGTCCAAGTGCTTGAAAGACCTTGCGCCGTTGCCTAGATCAGTAGTCGGAACACAGGCCCGTGAGGGTCTGGTATGCGTCAATAGGGTCCGATCCGGTGCCTCACAGGGCCGGGACGGACCGCTGAGAGGACTGATATTACATGAGCAAAGTCATTGGCATTGACCTTGGTACCACCAACTCCTGCGTCGCAGTACGCGAGGGTGACGAAACCAAGGTGATCGAAAACAGCGAAGGCGCCCGCACGACGCCGTCCATGGTCGCTTTCACCGAAAACGGTGAGCGTCTCGTCGGACAGGCCGCGAAGCGTCAGGCTGTTACCAACCCGTCCAACACCCTGTACGCCGTCAAGCGTCTGATCGGCCGTCGTTACGACGATCCGACCGTTCAGAAGGACAAGGAAATGGTGCCGTACGGCATCGTTCGTGGCGATAACGGCGACGCATGGGTCGAAGCACGTGGCGAGAAGTACGCTCCGTCGCAGATCGCCGCCTATGTTCTGGGCAAGATGAAGGAAACCGCCGAGAGCTATCTTGGTGAAGCCGTCTCCCAGGCTGTCATCACGGTTCCGGCCTACTTCAACGACGCCCAGCGTCAGGCGACCCGTGACGCTGGCAAGATCGCCGGCCTCGAAGTCCTGCGTATCATCAACGAGCCGACCGCAGCAGCCCTCGCCTATGGCCTTGGCAAGCGCGATTCTGGCACGGTGGCCGTGTATGACCTTGGTGGCGGCACGTTCGACGTTTCCATTCTCGAGATCTCCGACGGCGTGATCGAAGTGAAGTCCACGAACGGTGATACGTTCCTGGGCGGTGAAGACTTCGACAACCGCATCATCGGGTTCCTGGCCGACGAGTTCAAGAAGGACCAGGGCATCGACCTGCGTGGCGACAAACTCGCCCTGCAGCGCCTGAAGGAAGCCGCCGAGAAGGCCAAGATCGAGCTGTCCTCTTCCAAGGAGACCGAGATCAACCTGCCGTTCATCACGGCTGACGCCTCGGGTCCGAAGCATCTCGTCGTCAAGCTGTCCCGCGCCAAGCTGGAGAGCCTGGTCGATGATCTGGTGCAGCGGACGCTCGGCCCGTGCCGTGCAGCCATCAAGGATGCGTCCGTTTCCCCGAGCGAGATCGACGAAGTCATCCTCGTTGGCGGCATGACCCGTATGCCGAAGGTCATTGAGACGGTTAAGGAATTCTTCGGCAAGGAACCGGCCCGCAACGTCAATCCTGACGAAGTGGTCGCCATCGGTGCCGCCGTTCAGGGCGCTGTCCTGAAGGGTGACGTCAAGGACGTCCTGCTCCTCGACGTGACGCCGCTGTCGCTGGGCATCGAGACGCTGGGTGGCGTGTTCACCCGTCTGATCGATCGCAACACGACGATCCCGACCAAGAAGAGCCAGACCTTCTCCACGGCCGAAGACAACCAGAACGCCGTGACCATCAAGGTCTATCAGGGCGAGCGTGAGATGGCGGCTGACAACAAGCTGCTGGGCAACTTCGACCTTCAGGGCATTGCTCCGGCGCCGCGCGGCATGCCGCAGATCGAAGTCACCTTCGACATCGACGCCAACGGCATCGTGAACGTGTCCGCCAAGGACAAGGCCACGAACAAGGAACAGCAGATCAAGATCCAGGCGTCTGGCGGTCTGTCTGACTCCGACATCGACCGCATGGTCAAGGACGCGGAAGCCAATGCTTCTGCCGACAAGGCCAAGCGTGAACTGGTCGAGCTGCGCAACAGCACGGAAAGCCTCATCCACCAGACCGAGAAGTCCATCACCGAAGGTGGCGACAAGATTCCGGCGGCTGACAAGTCCGAAGCTGAAGCCGCTATCGCCGAAGCCCGCGAAGCACTGGGTGGCGAAAACCTTGATGCTCTGAAGGCTGCCAGCGAGAAGCTGACGCAGGCTGCCATGAAGGTTGGTCAGGCTGTGTATCAGGCAGGTCAGGGCGCTGAAGGTGCTGCGGCTCCGGAAGCTGAAAAGAAGGACGACAACGTCGTCGATGCCGACTTCGAAGACCTCGAAGACGACCACAAGAAGCACTGATCGGGTGACATTTCCGGACGGGGCTGAACGCTCCGTCCGGCCCTGTTTTCCGAGGGCGCCCGTTCCCGCAAGGGGGTGGGCGCCATTCTTGTTTTTCCGGCCCATAACAGGGACCGCCTTCCGGAACGCCCCAAGGACCGACCATGGCCACCAGAATCGACTATTACGAATCCCTTGAAGTCTCCCGCACGGCCTCGCCGGACGAGCTGAAGAAAGCTTTCCGCAAGCAGGCCATGCGCTTTCACCCCGACCGCAACCCGGGTGACGACGCCGCCGAGCAGAAGTTCAAGGAAATCAACGAAGCCTATGAGGTCCTGAAGGACGCGCAGAAGCGCGCCGCCTATGACCAGTACGGCCATGATGCTTTCGAAGGCGGCATGGGCGGAGCAGGCGGCGGCTTCGGGGGTGGTTTTGCCGGTGCTGGCGGTCTGGGCGACATCTTCGACCAGATGTTCGGCGACATGATGGGTGGCCGTCGGGGTGGTGGACGCCGGACCGGGGCGGATGTCCAGGTTCAGGTCGAAATCACGCTGATGAAAGCCTTCACGGGCGTGAAAAAGGACGTTGAGGTCCGCACCCGCGTGGCGTGCAGCTCCTGTCATGGTTCAGGTTCGGCCGATCCCAATGCCGGCAGCAGCACGTGTCCGACCTGTCATGGTGCGGGCAAGGTCCGGGCGCAGCAGGGCTTCTTCCTCGTGGAGCGCCCCTGCCCGACCTGCCATGGTTCGGGACGGACCGTCAGCAATCCGTGCAAGGTCTGTCATGGAACCGGCACGGAAGCGAAGACGGAAACCATCAGCATCGATATCCCGGCTGGCGTCGAGGATGGCACGCGCATCCGCATGGCGGGCAAGGGCGAGGCCGGTGGTGAAGGCGTGCAGCCGGGCGACCTGTATGTTCACATCTCCGTCCTATCGCATGACATTTTCCAGCGCGACGGGGCGAACATCTACTGCCGCGTTCCGCTGCGCATGACGCAGGCGGCTCTGGGCACGGAAGTCGAGGTTCCGGTTGTGGATGGCGGCCGCAGCAAGGTCCGCATCCCCGCTGGTACACAAACGGGCGAGACGTTCCGTCTGCGCGGCAAGGGCTTCTCGGTCCTGCGCTCCTCGGCGCGTGGGGACATGTACATCCAGGTTTCGGTCGAAACGCCGAGCCATCTGACGAAGCGCCAGCGTGAGCTTCTCGAAGAGTTCGAGAAGGAAGCCGGGGACGACCACGCCAAGGGCAGCCCTGAAAACAGCGGCTTCTTCGCCAAGGTCCGCGACTTCTTCGACGGACGCTGATCTTTTCAGGATCACGAAGACCCGGTGACCTCTTCGGAGCCACCGGGTTTTTTTATGTCAGGCCGCGCCGAAAATATCCTTCAGGGTTTTCTCCATCACCCCGGCGTCCAGCGTCTTGCCCAGCCAGTGCTCCACGCCGATCACGCCCTGATTGACCAGCATCCCAAGCCCATCCAGCACCGTACAGCCCTTGCCTTCCGCTTCACGCAGCAGACGCGTTCTGGGTGGGTTCGGGATCACATCGGCGACGATCAATCCTTTGCGCAGGGTCTCGACCTTGAGCGGGGGCATGGCGTCCGCATCGCCCAGACCGATGGAGGTCGCGTTGATCAGGATGTCCACGTCGTCCGGCACGCTGGCTTCACCGTCCCAGACCTGAACATCCGCCCTGGCGGACGTGTTGTCCCGCACCAGTGCGGCAATGGTTTCGGCTTTTTTGGGATCGCGGTTCATGACCGTGATGTGGGCAGCGGACGCCAGCCCCAGTTCCACGGCGATGGCGCGCGCGGCCCCGCCCGCGCCCAGAAGCAGAACCTTTTTCCCTGACGGATCCGCGACCTTTTTCAGGGACGCCAGAAAGCCTTTCCCATCGGTGTTGTCACCGATCAGTCGGCCTTTTCGGATGGAAACACAATTCACCGCGCCAATAATGCGGGCGGACTCCGCCAGTTCGTCCAGATGCTCGAGCACCGCGACCTTGTGCGGCAGGGAACAGTTGAACCCCACCCATTCCATGGCCCGCGCACCGGCCACGGCGTCCTTCAGACCGTCTGCCTTGACGTCACAGTTGATGTAACGCGCATCGATGTCATGGTGCTGGTAGGCGGCCTCGATCATGGCGACGGTGGGGTTGTCATCGCAGGGCGTCGAGAACGATCCGGTCAGGATGCTGCGGAAATTCTGCTGGCTCATATGGGGCTCCTCGGATCTGTGCCTGTTTTTGCGTTCATCCGAAATGACGCACGGGCGCGCAGAAGGGTCCATTCACATTCCGGAAATCCCCGATTTTCTGGCTCAGTCTTCGGGAGGAGCGGTCAGCCCCAGCAGGGCGGCTTCACGTCCCGTCAGCAGATCGGCCAGCGTATAGCCGTCCAGCACCGCCAGAAACGCGCCCAGCGCATCACCCAGCACACCACGCAAAACGCAGGCCGGGGACAGGACGCAGGGCCGCCCGTCCGTGCTGTTGCGGCCTTCGCAGTCCACCAGCGTCATGTCGTCTTCGGTGAAGCGGACGACCGCGCCCACATTGATCTCCGAAGCCGGGTGGGCGAGTTCCAGCCCGCCGCCGCGCCCGCGGACGGTCGTGACGAAACCGCCCTGCCCCAGACGGTGCACGACCTTCACCAGATGGTTTTCGGAAATACGGTAAGCCTGCGCGATCTCGCGGATGGAGACGCGTCGTGACGTGTGAACGCCAAGATGGATCAGCACGCGCAGGGCGTAATCGGTGTGCAGTGTCAGGCGCATGGCGACTCCTCTGCCAGATTGACAGGCGCAGGTCACGTTTTTAAAGATGTATTTCAAATACACCTTTAAGGGGACCGCTCATGTCCACTTCCGCCGACCGCAGCCTCACACCCGAGACCATCGCCATCATCAAGGCGACCATCCCGGCACTCGAAGCCCATGGCGTGACCATCACGTCCGAAATGTACCGCCGCCTTCTGGCCGATCCCGCGATTGCGGAAATGTTCGACCCCACGCACCAGTCCACAGGCACGCAGCCCCGGGCGCTCGCCATGGCCGTGCTGGCCTATGCGAAGAACATCGACAATCTGGGCGTGATGGGCGGAGCGGTCGAACGGATCGCGCAGAAACATGCCAGCCTCGAAATCCAGCCGGAGCATTACCCGCATGTCGCCACGGCCTTGCTCGGCGCGATTTCGGCCGTTCTGGGCGATGCCGCAACGCCGGAAATCCTTGACGCCTGGGGCAAAGCCTACTGGGCGCTGGCCGATATCCTGATCGGCCGTGAGCATCAGCTTTATGACGGCAGCGCCCATGCCGAAGGCGGCTGGACGGGCTGGCGGTCCTTCCGCATTGCCCGCGCCGTGCCGGAATGTGCGAATGTCACGTCCCTCGAACTGGAACCTGTGGACGGCAAGCCGGTCATCAGCGCCGTTCCGGGGCAGTATCTGGGGGTTGATCTGGATATTCCGGGCCATGGCCGCACGCGCCGCAATTACAGCATCACGTCCAACCCGAACCGGAAGAACTATCGCATCAGTGTGCGTCATGTGCCGAACGGCGCGGTTTCAGGCTGGCTGAACAGTGGAAACTGTGAGGGGACGGAAGTTCTGCTGTCGCCGCCTGCTGGCAATTTCGTGCTGCCGGAGAAGGTCGAAGGACCGCTGGCGTTCGTCTGTGCCGGGATCGGGATCACGCCGATGATCGGGATGCTGGAAGCGCTGGCCCACCCCGGCGTCACGACACCCGTGCATGTCGTGCAGGTCGCCCATTCCCCAGAGACCGCACCGTTTGCGGAGCGTCTGACGGAGCTGTCCCGCAACTCTGTAGGACGCATCCGGGTGATCACGCGCCTGACAGAGAAAGACGGGCACCCGACCGCCGCCTGGGTGGCCGAGCAGCTACCGGGTGGGGTCTCGACCTATCTGTGTGGTCCGACAGGCTTCATGCGTGACATGGTGCACGGCCTGCCGGACGCCGGGATTCCGGCCGAGCGCCTGCGTTACGAGACGTTCGGCCCGGATACCGGGGTGACGGACTGACCCGAGGGGCTAAATCAGAGCGCGCTGGCCTTCTGCTCCGCGTCCGACAGGATGCGGGCACGGTCAGCGCC
Source organism: uncultured Gluconobacter sp. (assembly GCA_937880175.1). Lineage (GTDB taxonomy): Bacteria > Pseudomonadota > Alphaproteobacteria > Acetobacterales > Acetobacteraceae > Gluconobacter. The sequence goes on along the minus strand of CALFLO010000176.1, from coordinate 59,404 downwards.
ACCATTCGTGGCGAGGCCCTCGGCTTCGATCACGGTGAGGTCCGTAATGCCGATCATGGCGAAAACGGACTTCAGATAGCTGAGCTGATGCTCGAAGGACGCGGCCGGCGACCCTGCGCCATACAGACCACCACGGGCCACGGCGAGCACGACTTTCTTGCCCTTGGCGAGGCCTTCGATCCCGTTTGCGCCGTAGCGGAAGGTCTGGCCCGCCACCATGATGCGGTCGATCCAGGATTTGAGCTGGCTGGGAATCGACAGATTGTACATCGGCACGCCAATGACAACGACATCAGCGGCCTGAAAGGTCTTCAGGGCCTCTGCGCCAGCAATCAGTTCGGGACGGCCGGAGACATCCGGCGTCAGGTCCTTGCCGAGCCATGAGAGCGCTTCAACGTCCAGATGCGGCAGCGGATCGCTGGCGAGATCGAGGTAAATGACCTCGACGGACGGGTCTTTCTTGCGGAACTGGGCGACAGCGGCGGCACTGACCTGACGGCTGGCGGAGCTGTCACCGAGAATGCTGGAATCGATGTGAAGAAGTTTCATTTTGATCTTTCCGGTTCCTGATCGTAACCAGCACCAGATAAGGAACCTTTGAACCCCGCCGCAAGAAGGCACATTCCGGAGCCATAGGCACATGGATGTTCGCGTCAGTGAAACCGCCCCTCTCCCGAAGCTGGCCACAGTGCAGGCTGCGGCCCCGGCTGATGACACGCATAGCAGCGATGCCTGCGCCGTCATCCGCTCCATCCTTGCGCGCACGACGGACAAGTGGAGCATCCTGATCGTCAAGTCGCTCGGGCGCGGACCGCACCGTTTCAGCGAGCTGCGCCGTGCAATCGACGGGATTTCACAGCGGATGCTGACCCTGACCCTGCGCAATCTGGAACGTGACGGCCTCGTCCTGCGGACCGTCACCCCGACGACTCCGCCGCGCGTGGATTATGAACTCACGACGCTCGGGGAATCGCTGTGGACGCTGACGGAGGCCTTCGGTCAGTGGGCGCTGTCCAACCGTCCCGAAATCGAGGCGGCCCGCACCCGTTTTGACGCCCGGCTTGACGCCAACACCTGATTTTTCCGTTTTTATGGACCGACCATGACCCTGATTTCCACACCCCGCATTGGTATCGCCGGCATTACGGGCCGGCTTGGAACGCTCTGTGCCGAAGAGGCCGGTTCCGCCCTCGTCGGCGGACTTTCGCGCACCGCAGACATCCAGCACAACATCACGACCGATCCTGCCACGCTCGCGAAAAGCTGCGATGTGGTGATCGATGTCAGCCATGCCACGACGGTCCCGGCCCATGCGGCAGCTTTCGCGCAGGCCGGATGTGCCTGGGTTCTGGGAACGACGGGGCTAGATCAGGGCGCGCAGGATGCCGTGAACGCAGCGGCGCAGCATATTCCTGTCCTTCAGGCCGCCAATTTCTCACCGGCCCTGACGCTGTTTCTGGAACTGGCGCGGCAGCTTGGCGCGGGCCTGCCGGATTATGATGCGGAAATTCTTGAGGTCCATCACCGCCAGAAGCTGGACGCGCCGTCCGGCACGGCGCTGGCGATCGGAAGGGCCGTAGCGGAAGGGCGTGGAGTCAATCTGGAAGACGTAGCCCGGACCGATCAGAACGGTCTGCGCCCTGATGGAGCGATCGGATTCGCCTCCCTGCGCGGCGGACAGATCGTAGGCGAACATGACCTCGTTCTGATGGCCGCGGACGAACAGATCACCCTGTCCCACCGCGCACTGGACCGCAGGGTCTTCGCAAGGGGCGCCCTACTGGCCGCAAGATGGTTAGCCGGACGCCCGGCAGGCCTCTACACAATGGCCGACGCCTTAAAACGCTAACCAAAAACAGGGTGCAGGGATCAGGATCCCTGCCGGGCCCGGGCAGAGCCCGGACTCTCCCAATTACCCCTCAGAAATCAACCGCCAGCAATCGGCAGGTTCACACCCGTCATGAAGCTGGAATCATCCCCCAGCAGGAACGCCACCACACCGGGAATTTCATTGATGTCGCCATAGCGGCGCATCGGGACGCTACCGATCATCTGTTCGGACACCACCTTGGGGTCGGTGGAGAAATACTGGCTTCCGACCTTGGCCTGAAGCTCGACCTGACGCTCCCACATGAAGCCGGGGCCCATGTAACCGGGGCTGATGGCGTTCACGCGGATGTTGTAAGGGGCGAGATCGAGCGCGGCGGTTTCGGTCAGGGCGATGATGGCGCCCTTGGACGCGCCGTAGGCGGCCATGTTCGGCGGCCCCTTCACACCGGCCATGCTGGCAGTGTTGACGACGCGACCGTAGTTCTGCGTGATCATCTGGCGCGTGACGGCCTTGAGGACGTGGAACGCGCCGGTGACGTTGATCGTCAGCACGCGCGCGAAATCCTCGGACGGGTAGTCCTGCACCGGGGCGAAGGCGCCCTGATAACCGGCATTGTTGAACAGGAAGTCGATCCTGCCGAAGTCCCGGACCACGGCGTCCACGGTTTCGGTCACGGCGTCTTCGGACGTGACGTCGCAGACATAAGAGCGGGCTTCGACGCCCTTTGCCCGGACGGCGGCTTCCGCCTTTTCCAGAGCCTCACGGTTCATGTCCAGCAGGGCGATGGCCGTCCCTTCCCCGGCCAGACGGAGGGCGGTCGCGAGACCGATATTGCCACCTGCGCCGGTGACCAGACAAACTTTACCGCTAAACTGATTCGACATCGCGAATGCCTCAAACTCTCTGTTTTTCCCGGGGGCACCCTCATGGCGGGCACCGATGGTTCTGGGAACACGAACGCAGCATGGACGGTGTCGTTGAAAAATGAAACGGGCAGCTGCGCTCTCTTTTTTGTGATCTGAGGCCGGTTTTTGGGACTTTCCCGCAGAAAACCGCGTTCAGACCCTTTACTACCCCTTGACCCTTGCGCCCAATTCCGCCAAGCCGTCCCCTCCCTGAATGCCACAGTCCGCCTGCCAAGGCACGCTGTGGCCCTTCTCACCACTCATTCCCTGCGAGGTCCCTGAGTGCGCAATCACGGCGATTTCCTTTTCACGTCCGAGTCCGTTTCCGAAGGCCATCCCGACAAGGTGGCGGACCGCATTTCCGATACCGTTCTGGACGCCTATCTGCAGGCCGATCCGGAAGCGCGTGTTGCCTGTGAGACGCTGGTTACAACCAACCGCGTTATCCTGGCCGGTGAAGTCCGCGGCCCCAAAGAGGTCGAAGACACGCTGATCGACCGCGCCCGTGAAGCCATCAAGGACATCGGCTACGACCAGGAAGGTTTTTCCTGGAAGAAGGCCGAAATCACCTCCTACCTGCATGCACAGTCCGCCGACATCGCCCAGGGCGTTGACAGCGGCAGCGACAAGGACGAGGGCGCTGGTGACCAGGGCATCATGTTCGGCTACGCCACGCGCGAAACCGAACACCTGATGCCTGCGCCGCTGTTCTATGCGCAGACGATCCTCGAGCGCATCCGCGACTACCGCAAGAACGGTGACGCCCGTGGCGTCGGCCTTCTGCCGGATGCCAAGAGCCAGGTCACGCTGCGTTATGTCGATGGCAAGCCCGTTGGCGTCACGTCCGTCGTGATTTCCACGCAGCATGTCGAAGGCATGAGCCAGAACACGATCCGCGAGACACTGCGCGACGTGGTCAACGGCATCCTGCCGGAAGGCTGGACCTGCCCGGAAGACGAGTTCTACGTGAACCCGACCGGCAACTTCGTCATCGGTGGACCGGACGGCGACGCCGGCCTGACGGGGCGCAAGATCATCGTCGACACCTATGGTGGCGCAGCCCCGCATGGTGGTGGCGCATTCTCCGGCAAGGACCCCACGAAGGTGGACCGTTCGGCAGCCTATGCCGCACGTTATCTCGCCAAGAACGTCGTGGCTGCAGGCCTTGCCGACCGCTGCACGATCCAGCTCAGCTACGCCATCGGCGTGTCCAAGCCGCTCTCGGTCTATGTTGACCTCGACGGCACGGGCAAGGATGTGGATGAAGCCCGTCTGGGTGCGATCCTCAACGAGGTTGTGGATCTGTCCCCGCGCGGCATCCGCAAGCATCTGCGTCTGAACCGTCCGATCTATGTTCCGACCTCCGCTTACGGCCATTTCGGTCGTGCGCCGGATCCGGTTCTGGACAACTTCACCTGGGAACAGACCGATCTGGTCACCACGCTGCGTGGCGCCCTAAACCGGTAATCTGGCAGAAAACCCCTGGTCGAGTCTCTCAAACCCCAGCCGGAGCGGCTTTACGGCCGTCAACGCGGCCATCCGCTCCGGGCCCGGCAGCAGCATCTTCTTGAGAAGGCGCTGCCCCGGCTTTCCTTTACCTCACCGGAAAATCCCGCTGCGGGATTCTCCGGTGCGGTGTCGCGCGTCTTTCTCGAAATCGGTTTTGGCGGCGGCGAACATGCCATCGGCCAGTCCGAACTGAACCCGGATGTCGGCTATATCGCCTCCGAGGTCTTCGAGAACGGCCTGTGCTCCCTGCTTTCGCGCCTCGTGCCCGAAGGTGAGGAAGACACGGCCACGCCGCCTCCCCATTTCCGCATCTGGGCCGAAGATGCCCGCCTGCTGCTCAAGGACATGCCTGACGCATGTCTGGACCGGGCGTATCTGATGTTCCCGGACCCGTGGCCCAAGGCCCGGCACGCCAAGCGCCGCTTCGTGCATCCGGAAAACATCAAGCAGATGCACCGCGTCCTGAAACCCGGCGCCATCTGGCGCGTCGCCAGTGACCATCCCGTCTATCAGGACTGGGTCATGGACGTGATGGGCAAGCAGGACCTGTTCGATGCGCCGCCCCCGGCCAAGGAACGTCCCGAAGGCTGGTCGCCCACGCGCTACGAGGCCAAGGCCTTCCGCGAAGGGCGCGTGCCGTTCTACTGGACTTTCACGCGCCGCCCCTGAAACCCTTATCTCAGTTATTCAGCGAGTTTCCTGACATCATGACCCAGATCGAACGCGAAGAAATGGAATTCGATGTCGTGGTGGTCGGTGGCGGTCCCGCCGGCCTGTCCGCCGCGATCCGCCTGAAACAGCTGATGCCGGATGCGGGCGTCTGCCTGATCGAAAAGGGCAGCGAGATCGGCGCCCATATCGTCTCGGGTGCCGTCATCGAGCCGCGCACGCTCGACGAGCTTCTGCCGAACTGGCGCGATCTGGATGCCCCGCTGCGCACGCAGGTGACGGAAGAGCGGATGCTGTTCCTGACCGAAACGCGTTCTTTCGAGGTTCCGTATCTGGACCGCGTGATGCCGCAGATGGCCAATCACGGGAACTATGTCGTCTCGCTCGGGGAAGTCTGCCGCTGGCTCGGCGAGCAGGCCGAGGCTCTGGGCGTGGAAATCTATCCGGGCTTTTCGGGCGCGGAACTGTTCATCGAGAACGACCGTGTTGCCGGTGTGATTACGGGCGACATGGGCATCGAGCGCAACGGCGAGCATGGGCCGAACTTCACGCCCGGCATGATCCTGCGCGCGAAGCAGACCATCCTGACCGAGGGCGCACGCGGCTCCCTCACGGGCCACGCCATGAAGCGTTTCGGCCTGCGCAAGGGCGTCGATCCGCAGACCTATGGTCTCGGCGTCAAGGAAGTCTGGGAAATCCCGGCGGAAAAGCATCGCCCCGGCCTCGTACAGCACAGCTTCGGCTGGCCGCTCGACGATCACACCTATGGCGGGGCGTGGCTTTATCATTTCGGGGAAAATCTGGTCAGCTTCGGCTTCGTGACCGGCCTCGATTACGTCAACACCTATCTGTCGCCTTTCGAGGAAATGCAGCGCACGAAGCTGCACCCGGCGTTCCGGGAACATTTCGAGGGCGGCAAGCGCCTGATTTACGGCGCGCGTGCGCTGTCTGAGGGTGGGTTTCAGTCCATTCCGCGCCTAACCTTCCCGGGTGGTGTGCTGGCGGGTGATTCCGCGGGCTTCCTGAACGTACCCAAGATCAAGGGCACGCATACGGCCATGAAGTCCGGCATGATTGCGGCTGAAGCCGTGGTCGAGGCTCTAGAAAAGGACAAGAAGGAAGCCGCCAGCATGACGGCGCGCGTCCGTCAGTCCTGGCTGTGGTCCGAACTGCGCGACGTCCGCAACATCCGCCCGGCTTTCGCCAAATGGGGCATGAAGCTCGGCGCGATCTATGCCGGGATCGACAGCATGATCCTGCGCGGCCGTGCGCCCTGGACGCTGCATCACCCGCATGCCGATAACGAGACGCTTCGTCCGGCCTCGCTGTGCACGAAAATCGAGTATCCCAAGCCGGACGGGAAGATCACCTTCGATCGCGTCAGCTCGGTCTTTCTGAGCGGAACGAATCACGAGGAAAACCAGCCGGTTCACCTCAAGCTGCGCAACGAGGCGATCTGGCGCACCGTCAATCATGACGTGTTCGATTCGCCGGAAAGCCGCTACTGCCCGGCCGGGGTGTATGAGCAGGAACAGACGGGCGACAATGCCTGGCAGCTCCGGATCAACGCCCAGAACTGCGTGCACTGCAAGACCTGCGACATCAAGGATCCGACGCAGAACATCGACTGGTGCACGCCTGAAGGTGGCGGCGGTCCGAACTATCCCGTCGGGATGTGAATTTCTTCCCGCAGACGGGATCATCCGGAGCGGGATGTGACTTTTCCGGGCAGTCCCGCTACGGTGACGCCCGTTTTTGTGGCGGCGACAGCAGCGAAAGATGACGATGAAAGTTCTGGTCCCAGTCAAACGGGTGGTCGATTACAACGTCAAGGTACGTGTAGCGGCCGATGGCAGCGGTGTCGAAACGCAGGGCGTGAAAATGTCCATGAATCCGTTCGACGAAATCGCAGTCGAGGAAGCAGTGCGCCTTCGTGAAAAGGGTGCCGCAAAGGAAGTTGTGGTCGTGACCATCGGCGCACAGGCCGCGCAGGACGTTTTGCGCACGGCCATGGCCATGGGTGCGGACCGCGCCATTCTCGTGCGCACGGACGACACGCTTGAGCCGCGCGCTGTGGCCAACGTGCTCAAGGCCATCGCCACGCGCGAGGAGGCCGGTCTGATCTGCATGGGCAAGCAGGCGATCGACGACGACATGAACGCCACGGGCCAGATCCTGGCCGCCAAGCTTGGCTGGCCGCAGGGGACGTTCGCCAGTGCGGTGACGGTTGCCGATGGTCGTATCGAAGTCGCCCGCGAGATCGATGGCGGCACGGAAGTCGTGTCCCTCACGCTCCCGGCCGTGGTGACGGCGGATCTGCGCCTCAACGAGCCGCGCTATGCGTCGCTACCGAACATCATGAAGGCCCGCAAGAAGCCGCTTGAGACGGTCGAGATCGACAGCCTGGGCGTCGATACGGCGTCGCGCCTGACGGTGGTCTCCGTGGCCGAACCGCTGGAGCGCAAGGAAGGCGTGAAAGTGAACAGCGCGGCCGAACTGGTCGAGAAGCTCAAGACAGAAGCGAAGGTGATCTGATGACCGCTCTTGTTCTGGTTGAAGTCGAGAACGGCGCGGTCCGTCAGGCTTCCCGTTCGGCTGTTGCCGCGGCCTCGCGCTTCGGTGCCGTCGATGCCATCGTGTTCGGAGACGGCGCACAGGCCGCTGCCACCCTGCCGGGTGTGACGCGCGTTCTCAGCGTGCCGGGTCTGGTCAACGATCTGGCCGAACCCGCTGCCGATCTTCTGGCCGCTCGCGCAAAGGACTACAGCCACATCGTGGCCGCAGCCTCCGCCACCGGCAAGAACATCCTGCCGCGTCTGGCGGGCCTGCTGGACGTGCAGCCCATCCCCGATGTGGTCGAGATCAAGGATGCCGACACCTTCGTGCGTCCGATCTATGCCGGTAACGCGCTGGCAACGGTCCGTTCCGCTGACAGCATCAAGGTGCTGACGATCCGCGGCTCCAATTTCGATCCGGTTGCTGCTGAAGGTGGCTCTGCTGCGATCGAGACGGTCGAGGCTCCGGCCAGCGAGAAGTCCGTCTTCGTGAAGGTCGAGCTTTCGGCCTCCGACCGTCCGGAACTGGAATCTGCCCGCGTGGTGATTTCCGGTGGCAAGGGCATGAAGGACGCTGCAAACTTCAAGCTGCTCGAACCCATCGCCGACAAGCTGAACGCCGCCATCGGTGCCTCGCGTGCGGCCGTGGATTCCGGTTTTGCCCCGAACGAGATGCAGGTCGGCCAGACCGGCAAGATCGTGGCGCCGGAACTCTATATCGCCGTGGGCCTGTCGGGTGCGATCCAGCATCTGGCCGGCATGAAGGACAGCCGCGTCATCGTGGCGATCAACACCGATCCGGAAGCACCGATCTTCAAGGTCGCCGATTACGGCATCGTGGGCGATCTGTTCGAAATCCTGCCGGCACTCGAAAAGGCGCTGTAAGGCGCTCTTTCGCTGAAACGACAAAAAGGGGTGCCCCATGACGGGACGCCCCTTTTTTCATGACAGGACCTGACGCAGGTTTAACTGGCTCTGTGAGCCCCATGAGGCACCCTTCACGCCACGGAGACCCTCACCATGACCCTGCGCAAGTTCATCCGGGACATCCTGTCCTGCCTGCCCATCCTTCTGGGCGCCCTCACCATTCACAGCACCTTTGCGGCGGCTTACATCGTGCCCTCGGCTTCGATGGAGCCCACGCTGATGATCGGGGACCAGATCGGCGTTGTTGTGCCCAGCTATGGCCTCAGCACGGCCAACCTGCCCTTCGGTCATGCCCTGACGCCGCATGACAGCAGCGGAGGACGTCTTTTCGGGCATCTGCCCCGTCGCGGAGACGTCGTCGTGTTCCGGGCGCCTGCCAATCTGCGCCAGACCTGGATCAAGCGCGTCATCGGCCTTCCTGGCGACCGGATCGCGCTCGTCCACGGACATATCGTCCTGAACGGAGCGGAACTGCCGTGGAAAGACATGGGGCCCACCCGCGAGGAAAGCCACAGAGGCGTCTGGCTCCCGGCGGAACGCTACAACGAGACCCTGCCGGGGAATGTGCATCACGACATCCTCAAAATCTCGCAGGACGGAGGTCTGGATAACATTGCACCTTTTACCGTTCCCGAAGGCCATCTGTTCGTCATGGGGGACAATCGCGACAACTCTGCCGACTCGCGGGTCAGTGTCACAGATGGCGGCGTTGGCCTTCTGCCGGTCTGGAACATTCAGGGGCAGGCCCGCGCCGTTCTGTGGTCCTGGCGGGATATCACCCGAACGGCACTCATTCTCTGATTTTTCGCCCCGGCCCTCTTGCAGGAAAGCGTTAACCCCTGTAGGAGAAGCGCCGTCGGCCGGAGTGTAGCTCAGCCTGGTAGAGCACTGTGTTCGGGACGCAGGGGCCGGAGGTTCGAATCCTCTCACTCCGACCAGCCGATAATTTTTCCAGAAATCGTTGATACAGTTTTGTGGCCAGTGGCCAGCGCATTTCTGCGCCTGAAACGCAGAAAAATGCCCTCCCCCTTTCGGGAGAGGGCAAAACGGCTTCAGGAACGCTTGTCCCAGGTCGATGAGATCGGCCAGACGCCCTGGGCGTAGACCTGACCATAGGCGTGAACTTCTGTCAGGAAGGTCCGCTCACCTTCGAGAACGATCTTCACGGTCGGCGCGAGCGTGCCGCCGATGCGATAGGTCGCCGGATCCTGCGGGTCAGCCGAACCCGGCTGTGGCAGGGTGTCGATGAAGGACTGCACGTAACCGGCGGGATCGACGAAGTGCGAGTAGGTTTCGTACGGAGCCGAAGACGGATTACCAAGCACAAGGCCTGATCCGTTCAGCGGGGTGTACGGACCAAAGATGCCGTTGCGCGAGACGAAGCCATACACACCATCCGGACCCGTGCTGTTGCCGGTGAAGGTGGAGTGATGGGAGATCGTGAACAGGTAGGTCAGACCGTCCTGGAACACGACATGCGGGCGCTCCGTCTGGTCATTCACGCCCAGAGCCGTCACCAGGGCGGGCAGCATTTCCCACTGCGAGAAATCGCCTTTCTTGGCGTCGGATGTCAGGCGGGCAATGCCGATGGCGGCGGCACCATACTGCGCACCGGCCGGGACGGTCGTGGCAGGCGGCACGAGGCCCATCTCGTCGGAATCAATGGTGAAGTCACCACGCATGCCCGGAACATTGCCTTCAAACAGGGCATAGATTTCGTTGTCGTCCGGGTTGCGGAAGATGTGCGGATCGCGGAAGTCCCAGTAGGCGTCTTCGACGATATTGGCGTAATTCACGCCGTCCGCCTGGAACATGTCCGTGCAGACATCGAAACCTTCAAACCACACGCCGGTCGCATCTGCCATAACCTGGCCCGTCGTGTAGGACGGAACGGATTCGGACGGGGTATCGTTGACGGACGTGTAGAACAGATCGACCGTGTTGGCGCTGTTCTCGCGCATGACCGCGCAGCCGGACCATTCCCAGCTGCGGGAATTGGCGCCTTCCTTGATGACACGGCCGCCGAACTTCCAGTCCGCGCCATTGCCGGTGCGGCTGTAGTAGTAGCCGATATAGGAATAGTTGTTGCGGCTGTGCCAGCCCTCGACCGTATCGCCCGTTGCGGCACGATCGGCCACCAGGGCGAACATGACATACCAGCCCTTGAAGGTGACGGTCTTGCCGTGAATGTCGCGCAGGAGCCAGGTGTCCCACTGCCAGACGTCGGAATCGATGACCGGAAACGCATAGTCGATGACCGGCATGGTCGTCGTCGGATCATCGGTATGAATCTTCATCGCGTCAGCGATCGTCCAGCGCGAACCCGACTGGATTGCGCTCTGCGTGCTGGAGACAGCGTTCATGATTTTTCCCGTAATTAGAAAATGAAAAGAATCAGACGGCCTCCAGTAACCGGAAATCCGATCCGGATCCGGTTACTGGAGGCAAAACAGAAGAAATGGACAAAATCCTACCCTGAGCCTGAATACTGATGCAGGAAGACGCGTCTTCTTCTGACGAAAGCAACAAAAAAGGCCGCTCCCGGAGGGAACGGCCTTTCTGGAAATTCTTGTCTGAAATTGCTTTTTAGAACCAGTTTTTGACTATGTTTTATGGCTCAGTGCCACAGTTATAGGAAAACGCTGCGCGCAATGCAAGCTAAAAATCTTTGCGGCCTTTCCGGCACGGAATTTACACAAAAAAAAACCCCACCCGGGAGCGGGTGGGGTTTTGACGAAAACTGACAGCAGTGACGTTCAGCCGCGATGAAACCCGGCCATGGCCGACCGGGACAGCTCTTCGAGAAGATCAACCGCGCCTTTCGAGTCGTTCAGACAAGGCACAAGGGCGAACTCTTCACCTCCCGCTTCCATGAATTCCTCACGAAGCTCGTTGCCGATTTCATCCAGCGTCTCAAGGCAGTCCACCATGAACCCTGGCATGATGACGGCAATCTTTGTGATTCCCTGAGCCGGCAGACCTTTGACGTATGGAGCCGTATAGGGCTGAACCCATTCGAGCGGCCCGAAACGGGACTGGAATGTCAGCGGCATCTGCTCCTCGCTCAGCCCCAGTGCCTGACGCAGCGCCGCGATCGTGCGCTCGCACTCGTCCCGATAGGTATCGCCCTTTTCGATACAGGTCTTGGGGAGACCATGAAACGACGCCACGATCTGCTGCGGCTTGAAGCTCAGACCTCCAAGCGTGTCATGAACGGATGTTTCAAGGGCGCGGATAAACGCAGGATGATCCGGGAATGACGGAACGGTCAGAACGGCGGGCTGACGGCGCAGACGCATGAGAGCCCGGAAAAGCTGGTCATTGGCAGTTGCGGTTGTCGTCGCGGAATACTGCGGATAAAGCGCGATACTGACGATCCGGTCGCAACCCTGATCCATAAGGCTCTCAACAGCCCTGGCAACGGACGGACGACCGTAGCGCATGCCCCATTCGACCGGAACGCCGTCTGCACGCAGGCGCTCAGCCAGCCCTTCGGCCTGCCGACGTGTATAAACACGCAGCGGGGAGGCATTTTCTTCCTTGTGCCAGATCCGCGCATAGTTTGCGCCGCTGGCGAAAGGACGTTTTGTCAGGATGATGCCCTGGAGGATCGGTTGCCAGATCAGGGGAGAACTCTCGATGACGCGACGGTCAGAGAGAAACTCGCTCAGATATCGCCTTACCGAGACATAGCCTGTGTCATCAGGCGTTCCCAGATTGATAAGGAGGATACCCGTCCGACCTTCTGGCGGAGGAGCAACTTTGGGAGTCTTGTGTATGAAAGCCATGGTGCCCTCACTGTGGAACCGGGCACGCACTTAGAAAAGGGGTAAAACGTAGAAGATACGCGTCCCTTGCGGGACGCTATCGTCGGTGCCTTACTTTCGCATAAGAAACATCCGGTTTCCGGGTCCCTTGCAGCAAAGTATAGGCAAACACCGCAACAGCGACGGTCATGGGACCAACATACGGCAGAAGAGTATTCGTCAGAGCCATACTTGCCTCCTTTGAGCCTTTGGAAAAGATTTTCCGGTAAGCTCAATTCAGAGATTGGGCATATCTTCTGCGTGTTTCAACAAAAAAAATCCGAATTTTTCAAAAAACATTCAAGAAAATGAAATATTCAAATATTTTCAATAACTTAATGGAATACGACTCTGAACGGCCTTGTCGTCCGCAGGCAACCATCCCATCTCGAAGCTGTTACAGATACATCATCAGATTTCGAAACAAGGTTTTCCAGACATGGCTACACAGGACCCCGTCATTTACGTTGTCGCCGACGGCGAAAAAGCCCGCTTCCTGCGCCTCGAAGGCGCACAGCTCCGCACCATTGCAAGCTTCGACCTGCACAAGGGTTCCAGCGCGGAAAAGGACGTTGCCGCCATCAAGGCTCCGCGCGAAAATCCGCACGAGCAGCTCAAAGAACACTTCACCCGTGATCTGGCTGGCCATATCAACAAGGTCGCGCTGAACAGCGACGTCGAAGGTATTTTCCTTGTTGCCCCGGCGCAGGCGTCCCATGAAATCCGCGAGCATCTCGACAAGCCGACGAGCAAGAAGCTTTTCAAGACTCTAGTCAAGGATCTCGTCAACACACCGGACCATGACCTTCTGAAGCATCTCGACCGCCCGGAAACCGGCTGGCCCGAACTCGCTTCCGTCTGATCCGCATTACTGCTGCGGGAGGGTCGTCAGATCGCTCTTCCCGCAGTTCCGGCAGATAGCGCATGGCCAGAAGGCCAAAACACTGCACTTAAAGCCCGGCGAGCGCCAAATGCAGATCGCCCTGAGAACGTTCCAGTAGTGGCTCAATCTCTGCCCGCGCGACACCGCGCCGCAGCAGAACAGCACGCTTCGTGTTCCCCTGCGCCAGCCTCAGCGCTTCCCGCGCCTCTTCGGCCGTCCCGCCAGCCAACTCCATGACCATGCGTTCCGCTCGTGCCTGAAGCTTGTCGTTGCTGATACGCATATCCACCATACGTCCGCGATAGACATGCCCCAGACGGGTCATCAGCGCCGTGGAAAACAGGTTCAGCGTGACTTTCTGCGCAGTCCCGGCAGCCATGCGTGTCGAACCCGCCAAAACCTCGGCCCCCGTCGGAATACAGACCCCGAGTTCCGCTTCGCGCAACAGGCGGGAGGCCGGATTCCCGCTGACACCGATCGTCAGTGCGCCCACTTCCCGTCCGACCTGAACGACGGCGCAGGTGTAGGGCGTGTTGCCGCTGGCTGCGACGCCGATCACCACGTCATGTTCGGTGGGGTGATATTCCATGAGATCAAGCCGCGCCTGATCTTCCCGGTCTTCCGCACCTTCCGCAGCCTGGGTTGTCGCCCCGGCCCCACCGGCGAGCAGCAGAACCAGCTTCTCCGGCGCCACACCAAAGGTCGGCGTCAGTTCAACACCGTCCTGCAATCCGATCCGCCCGGACGTCCCTGCCCCCGCATAGACCAGCCGCCCCCCAGCCTGAAGGCGGGGCACGGCGGCCTCAACGGCCCGTTCGATGGACGGCAATGCCTCCCCGACCCGGTCCAGCGCCGCCTTCTGGGACGTCAGAAGCCGGTCCAGAAGGATATCGAGCGGCAGGCGCTCGATATCCTCGTTGGCCGCAAGAACAGTCTCGGTACGGGACGCCGTCATCGCTCAGTCTTCATCTTCGTCCGGCACTTCATTACGGCGGAAAAGCTGTCCGTCCTTCAGAAGTCCCTGCTTCACGATGCTTTCCGCGATCTGAACCGCATTGAGGGCCGCGCCCTTGCGTAGATTGTCGGATACGCACCACAGCGCCAGACCGTTCTCGACCGACGGATCAATCCGCAGGCGCGACACATAGGTTGCATCCTCGCCCACACATTCGATCGGCGTGACGTAGCCACCGTCTTCACGCTCATCGCGCAGGATCACGCCCGGCGCCTTGCGCAGCGCTTCACGCGCCTTCTTCAGATCAACCGGCTTTTCGCACTCGATGCTGATGGCTTCCGAGTGCCCGATGAACACCGGAACGCGCACACATGTCGCCAGAACCTTGATGTCCGGATCCATGATCTTGCGGGTTTCGACGGCCATCTTCCATTCTTCCTTGGTCGCACCGTCGTCCATGAAACGGTCGATATGGGGAATGACGTTGAAGGCAATCTGCTTGGTGAACTGCGCCACCGTCGGCTGATCGTTGACGAAGGTGCCCTTGGTCTGGGCGAACAGCTCGTCCATCCCGTCCTTGCCGGCGCCCGAAACCGCCTGATAGGTCGAGACCACGATGCGCTTGATCCGGAACAGGTCATGCAGCGGCTTGAGGGCGACCAACATCTGCGCCGTCGAGCAGTTCGGGTTGGCGATGATGCCCCGGCTCGCCTTGCCGATCGCAGCCGCGTTCACTTCCGGCACGATCAGCGGCACACCCGGCTCCATGCGGAAATGCGACGTGTTGTCGATCACCACACATCCCGCAGCCGCAGCCTTGGGGGCATAAACGGCCGAAATCGCGCCGCCCGGCGAGAACAGCGCAATGTCCCAGCCCTTGAAATCGAACGTCTCGAGATTCTGGACCTTCAGGACTTTCTTGTCCCCGAAGGAAATCTCGCGTCCCGTGGAGCGCGGCGAGGCCAGCGCCACAACCTCGTCCACCGGAAAGTCCCGCTCCGCCAGAATTCGCAGCAGTTCACGCCCCACCGCACCCGTGGCGCCAACAACCGCAACCCGATAACCCATGATCTTTTCCCGTTCCCTGAAAATCAGCCCGAAAAGGGCAGACGCTTTAAAAGCGCCGACAGACGGTGCCGCCGCAGTTCGTAGCGGGCCTTGCGCCCCGTCGCCATGTAGTTGAGCTGGATCGCATATCGCGTTCCCACGAACTGCCGGTGCCCGTGCCAGGTTGCCGGACCGTTCGGGAACACCAGAAGCGTCCCTTCCGTCGGCGTCACCTCAACGTCGAAATCCTCGACGTCATCCGGCCCGTTCAACAGTCGCAGACAACCATCGCGTGAGGCCCAGTCCTCTCCGCGCGGATTGAGATACAGCAGGATCGTAACCAGCTTGGCTTCCGAATCCCGATGGATCCGGCCGTCCTTTTCCCGCGTACGCCCACGCACCGTCAGCATGGTCGGCGCATCCGCCAGATCCAGCCCGAATTTTTCCGCCACGAGCGCCTTGAGCTTCGGCCCCTGCAGTTCCGCAATCATGGCTGAGACACGCGGCGTCAGCTTCAGCGCTTCCGGTGGGAAAGAGCCGCCGGATTTCATTTCCGGCAGATCGGAGACAACCGCCTTCAGATCCTCGTTGCCGATGAAATGCGGCACCACCAGATGCGGAAACGGTTTTTCCGCAACGGGCGTGCTCTCGAACGCATCATAATCAAGGGAAATCCTGCTCATGGCGCGGAAGGCTAGACGCGGCCCACGTCGGCGACAAGGCCTATTCCACACATGTGAGACCTGCCTTTTGCGAAAGAATATTACCCCCGCAACGGCTTATGCGCCCGGACCATCCGGCTCGTTGCCAGATAGCGGACATATCCTGCCCCAAGGCGGTTCGCGCCGCCCATGCAGACATGCGGCCCCGGAAGCGACGAGGAACGCCCGTCCCAGACCGTATGAAGAAGACGTGGATCGGTCCGGCATTCCAGCATCCGGCGGTCCACACCGGACTGGCCGACATCATCCGTTAAAACTGCATGGGCCGACAGATCGTCCCGACGCGGTTCCTGCGCGCCTGCCGACACATTCGTCAGCGCAAGACCACTTCCCGTCAGAACCGCAAGAAACAGCAGAGCACGCATCAGCGAAACTCCCACTCCAACAAGGCCGGCGCACGACCGGTCAGTGACCAAGACGACTCTCGGGCCTTAAAAGTTGCGGCAACTTTGTGGCACCACGAACAGATTTTTGCCTTCAAGCGGTCCGACCACTGGAATTCCGCACGATTTTCCTGCCTCAGTTTTCATACATTTTCGCACCAAGGCATTTCCATCATGAACACACGCCCGCTTGTCCTCCCCGAACTTCTCCCATTCCTTGACGAAATCCCGACTGTCGATCTTTCCCCCGAATCCCTGCCCGCCTTCCGCGAGGGGCTGGAGCAGGCCTCTGGCCAGTCCTTCCTTCAGGCCGAAGATTATCCGGTCACGCTCGAACGCCTGACCATTCCCGCAACGGACAACGCACCCGCGATCCGCCTCCTGACCGCTCGTCCCCGCAAGGACGCCACAAACTCGCGCCCAGCGCTGCTGCATCTGCATGGCGGCGGCTATTTCGCCGGACAGCCCGAACTCACCACGACCCAGCTCTGCCAGTTCGCACAGGAGTTGGATTGTGTGGTCATCTCCCCGGATTACCGTCTGACTCCCGAACACCCGTTCCCCGCCGCGATCGAGGACGCCTACACCACACTCTGCTGGATCACGCGGAACGCCGACACGCTCGGGATTGATCCCGCCCGCATCGGCCTGACCGGCGAGAGCGCGGGCGGTGGCTTGGCTGCCGGACTGGCCCTCCTGACCCGCGACCGCGAAGGGCCGACGTTCCTGTTCCAGAACCTCATCTATCCCGTGCTTGACGACCGCACGACGACGGGTCAGCCTGACGCATCTCCCGTCGGGGGGGAGTTCTTGTGGACCCGCGCCAGCAACACCTTCATGTGGACGGCCCTCCTCAATCCCGTAGTGCCCGGTTCGGCAGACGTCTCGCCCTATGCCGCGCCCGCCCGCGCAACCGATCTGTCCGATCTGCCCCCGGTCTATCTGAGTGTCGGCGCGCTGGACCTGTTTCTGGATGAAAATCTCGCCTACGCACAGCGCCTGATCCATCAGGGGATCTCTGTAGAGCTGGAAATCGTACCCGGCGCCTGCCATATCTTCGACCAGACAGACACACCGGTCGCCACCCGCTCCATCGCACGCCGGATCGACGCCATGAAACGCGGCTTCGGTCTCTGAAACAGACCAAAGATTGGGGCAGACGGCGATTGGCCCCATTTTGCCAATCCGCTAGAGTGCGCGGCCATCAAGACAGGACCCCGGATCCGCGCTGCCCCGACAGGAGCCCGGCCTCAGGGACACAGGAGACGAGTTCATGGGCGACCATCGCGATGACCGGGACGCCATCAACGGCGAAAACACCGTCTATCTGGCGGAGCTGCACACACGCTGGCAGCACGACCCGGCCTCCGTGGACCCGGCCTTCGCGTCCCTGTTCGAGACCCTCGGCTCCGACCGCCTGACCGACCCGGACACGGCTGAACAGGCCGACGCCAGTGCCGAGAGCCTGAAATTCGCCTATCGCCTGCGCGGACATTCCATCGCAGCACTGGATCCGCTCGGCCTCGCGCCCACACCCGACATTCCTGAACTGTCTCCGCCCGGCGCAGACCGGGACCTGATCGCCCGTCTGCGCCGCGCCTATTGCGGCACGACGGCGGTCGAGTTCATGCATCTTCAGGATCAGGCCCAGCGCCAGTGGTGGATCGACCGTCTGGAAAACCCGGCTCCCGACCCGTCACTCGACCAGAAGCGCATTCTCCTCGCCCTGACCCGTGCCGAGGGTTTCGAGCAGTTCTGCCAGAAGCGTTTCATGGGCATGCGCCGCTTCGGCCTCGAAGGCGGTGAAAGCGTGATCGTGGCCCTGCGCACGCTGATTGATGCCGCCGCGCAGGACGACGTGCGCTCCGTCTCGCTCGGCATGCCCCATCGTGGCCGCCTGAACGTGATGGCCAACATCCTGCGCAAGCCCTTCGCCGCCATCTTCAGCGAATTCGCCGGCGCGTCCTTCAAGCCCGACACCATTCAGGGTTCGGGCGACGTGAAATACCATCTTGGCACGGCTACAACGCTCGAACATGCGGGCCATACCGTCCGTATTTCGCTCCTGCCCAACCCCTCCCATCTGGAAGCAGTGGACCCGGTCGTGCTCGGCCGTGTCCGCGCCGATCAGGACCGCGAAAAAGATCACGACCGCCAGCACCATCTGGGCATTCTCGTTCATGGTGACGCCGCCTTCGCCGGTCAGGGCGTCGTTTACGAAACCCTCAGCCTGTCAAAGCTGGAAGGCTACCGGACGGGGGGGACGGTTCACGTCATCATCAACAACCAGATCGGCTTCACCACCGTTCAGTCCGACGCCCATTCCGGCCTGTACAACACCGACATCGCCAAATCCGTTCAGGCTCCGATCCTGCACGTCAACG
This sequence comes from uncultured Gluconobacter sp., assembly GCA_937880175.1. GTDB lineage: Bacteria > Pseudomonadota > Alphaproteobacteria > Acetobacterales > Acetobacteraceae > Gluconobacter. The sequence continues at coordinate 40,828 of CALFLO010000176.1, read as the reverse complement.
GCGATGACCCCGAAGCCGTCTCCCGCTGCGCTCTGCTGGCGCATGAATGGCGGCGTACCTTCCAGTCCGACATCGTGCTGGATGTGGTCTGCTATCGCCGCCACGGCCATAACGAAGCCGACGAACCCGCCTTCACACAGCCTGCGATGGTCCACGCCATCCAGTCCCGCGCCACAACCCGCAGCCTCTATGCCGATCACCTGGTCCGCAACGGGATCATGACCGAAGCCGAGGTCGAGGAGATGTGGGCGCATTTCCAGCGCCGGCTGGAAGAACAGTTCGAAACGTCCAAAACCTACCGGCCCAACAGTACGGACTGGCTGGACGGCCCCGAAGACCCCACGCGCCTGCAGGACGAGCAGGACCGCATCCAGCCGATGACCGGCGTGCCCCTCCGGCGCCTGCAGGAAGTCGGGGACGCGATCGGCACCATTCCCGAGAACCTTGCCGTCCATCCGCGTCTGGCCCGGCAGATCGTCGCACGCGGCAAAGCCGTCGCCGATGGCGGACCGCTCGACTGGGCGACTGCCGAAGCCCTCGCCTTCGGCACCCTGTCGATGGACGGGCACCCCGTCCGCCTGTCAGGGCAGGACAGCCGCCGTGGCACGTTCAGCCAGCGTCATGCGGTTCTGTTCGATCAGAACACAGGTCGCGAAGACACGCCGCTGACCCATATCGCCCCCCATCAGGCGCCGCTGAACATCTGGAACTCGCCGCTCTCGGAATATGCCGTCCTCGGCTTCGAATACGGCTATTCCCTTGGCGATCCGGAAGCGCTGGTCCTGTGGGAAGCGCAGTTCGGCGATTTCGCCAATGGCGCACAGATCATTCTCGACCAGTTCATCGCGTCGGGTGAAACCAAGTGGTTGCGGACCTCCGGCCTGACGCTCCTCCTCCCGCATGGCTATGAAGGCGGTGGCCCGGAACATTCCTCGGCCCGCCCGGAGCGCATCCTTCAGCTCTGCGCTGAAAACAACATGCGCGTGTGCAACATCACCACGCCCGCCAACTACTTCCACGCCCTGCGTCGCCAGATCGCGCGCCGCTGCCGCAAGCCGCTGGTCGTCTTCACGCCCAAATCCCTGCTGCGCAACAAGGATGCGGTCTCAATGCTCGACGCCATGGGACCGCACACGCGCTTCCAGCCCGTCATCGCAGACCCGGCAAAGGAAGAAGGTGCACGACGCATCATCCTGTGCACTGGTAAGGTCTATTATGATCTCGTCGCCGAACGCACACGCCAGAACCGCGAAGACGTCGCCATCATCCGCGTCGAGCAGCTCTACCCGTTCCCGCATCACGCCCTGATGGAGCAGCTCGTCCGCCATCCGGACGCGGAACAGGTCCTGTGGTGTCAGGAAGAGCCGCAGAACAACGGCGCGTGGATTTTCGTGGACCGTCGCATCGAGCGTGCCCTGCGCGGCTGCAATCATCGCGTGCAGCGCCCGGATTATGTCGGTCGCGAAGGCGCAGCCTCACCCGCGACCGGGCTGCCCGGCGCGCATGCGGTGCAACAGGAAAAACTGGTTCAGGACGCCCTGTCCTGAACCTTCCTAGCAGGGAAAACCTTCAGGTCGGGCCGCCCTGATAACCATAACTGCTGCGGCCCGCACCGACATTTCCGTAGTCATCGCCACGGAACTGCCGCGAGCCCTGCCCGCCATAATCCGGCCCACAGGCCGCAAGAGCCGCCAGCAGCGCAAGCGCCACCCCAATCCGAACACGCGTCATCTGCAGTTTCCTTTCATACCCAAAGCAGCCCTGATCTTACGCCCTGCATGCCATTCGCAAAACGCCCATTACGAAGCATTTCAGGAAAACCCGGCACAGTTTCGGCTTCGGCAGACACTCCGGCCTGACGCATGTTCCAGAGCAGATCGCAGACCTGGATCGAGAGGCGGTTTTACAGAAAATCTGCGCGCCACGTCCCGAACTGTTTCCACAGGTCATTGAATTTGAGGTCGCTTTGAGAAAGTTTCTCAAAAACCCTGATTTTTCTGGAAAGAGTATGAATTTGTTGGTGAACCGGCTGGGACTCGAACCCAGGACCATTCGATTAAAAGTCGAATGCTCTACCAACTGAGCTACCGGTTCATCCGCACGCTGGCTACCCCACAACCCATAAGGGCGTCAACCTCGTCGCCCGGAAAAACCGGATCCTGACCCACATCCGTGGCGGACAGACGCCTCCTTCGATGGCATCGCACGCCGAAAGAGGCTATGGGCGCCCCATCGCACGCTTGCCAGATTTACCTTTTTCCGTCCCGAGAGGAAGAGACAGATGCCCATCCAGATCCTTCCCAATCTTTTTCTCGAAGAGGACGAACTGAAAGTCACCTATATCCTGGCTTCAGGACCGGGTGGACAGAACGTCAACAAGGTGGCCACCGCCGCGCAGCTCAGGTTTGACGCCGCGCGCTCACCGTCCCTGTCAGACCGCATCCGGACGCGACTGCTCGAACTTGCTGGAAGCCGTGCCACCCAGAATGGTGAAATCGTCATTACGGGACGCCGCTTCCGCACACAGCAGCGCAACCGTGAGGACGCCATCGAACGTCTGGCAGAGCTGATCCGTAAGGCGGCTCATCGTCCCACTTTCCGCGTTGCCACACGCCCCGGAAAAGCGGCCCGGCAGCGTCGGCTTGATGGAAAATCCCACCGGGCCGGCATCAAACGCAACCGTACCGTCCGTCTGGACGACTGATACATCTCGGTACATTTAAGTAACAAAAAAAACGATCACTAATCGCATTCCCTGATCTCTTGATCGAGATTTTAGGATTTATATTTCTCATACACCTTTTTTCGTGGAATTTCCTTTCTCATAATCAATAAAATTGAACATCTTGTTGCCATCATGCAACACATGGAAAATCTGTCACACAAATCATTTTTGCTACTTCCATGTAACGAGATTTTATCATTACTCTTTCGAAACCCCCTCTGAACCCAAGAGCGGCGTCTCATGGAGGTATAGATAGTAGTAATGAAATCCCGGCATCGCATCTCCCTGCTCGTGACAACGGCAGTCTCCGTCATGCCCTGCATGTCTGCCCTGGCCGCGACCACCACGGCGCATCCCGCCGTCCGTCATCACACCGCAAAATCCAGCAGCGCCGCTCACACTGCCGCCCACCCGGCCGCGGTTGCGGCGGCAAGACCCGCCGTCGCCACGCCACGCAAGAAAAAGACCGACGTCAATTTTACGGGCGAAGCCGAGACGATCAATGTCACCACCGGCACCCATGCGACCAACCGCAAGGCCCGTGAAAGCTCGTCCCCTGTCAGCGTGATCTCGGCTGCGACACTGCGCCATTCCGGCATGATGAACGTCGCAGATGCCCTGACCCGGACCTATGCTTCCATCAATGTTCAGGCCATGGGCGCGGATTCCTCTGCCCTGACTTCATCCATCCAGATGCGCGGCCTCGGCCCGAACGAAGTCCTGGTGCTGGTTGACGGAAAGCGCCGCCACAACACGGCAAACATTACGGCCGATGCCGGCCCGCAGTTCGGCTCCACAGGCGCCGACCTGAACACGATCCCCGCAAGCGCCATCGATCATATCGAAGTCCTCGAAGACGGGGCGGCCGCGATGTATGGCTCCGACGCCATCGCCGGCGTGGTGAACATCATCACCAAAAAGCAGGCCCACGGCATGCACACCTCCGTGCAGACCGGCGCGAACGCCTATAACGGCGACGGCTGGCAGTACAAGGTCGATGCCGATGGCGGCGTGAAATGGGGCAATGACGGCTACCTGCACATCAGTGGCGAAGTCTACCACACCGACCACATGGTCGTCGGCGCACGCGATCACCGCCTGATCGGAAGCTGGCCCAACAACGCCACCACGACGGGTTACTATACCGGTGTCGTTCCGAACGCGATGAACGTGCCCGCCGATTCCAACAAGATCATGAGCACGCCCGAAGAAACCCGCGAAAGCCTCGCCATCGACTTCGGCAAGACCATTACCGAAGGCGTGAATTTCTACGGCCTGGTCACCTATATGCACCGCCATGGCGAAGCATATGAAAACTACCGGACGCCCAATATCGCGCCCACGATGTACCCGGCGGGCTTCTCGCCGCTCGAAACATCGGAAGAGAACGATTACGCCGCCACGCTGGGCCTCAAGGGTGACAATTTCCTTGGTTTCGACTGGGATCTGAGCACGACTTACGGCGCCGATGGCAACAAGATCGGCAACAAGAACACAGCCAATACCGGCATGCTCGCCAGCACCTGCTCGACCAATCCGAGCTCGTCCTATTATTCCACCGACGGCTGCGGCTGGTCGCCCAACACGACGCGCGCCGAAACCTATCGCATGGCGCAGTGGACCAACAACCTGGACTTCCGCCGCCAGTTCAACATCGCCCACACCGTTCCCATGACGCTGGCCTTCGGTGGCGAACACCGCCTCGAAACCTATCAGATCAAGGCCGGCACGCCGCCGTCCTATGAGCTTGGCGGCACGCAGGGCTATGCCGGTCTCGGTCCGAACAGTGCCGGCAACTGGAGCCGTGACATCTGGGCGGCCTATGTTGACGGCGACTTCCACCCGCTCAAGAACTGGGATCTCGATTTCGCCGGCCGCTTCGAGCACTACACCGATGTCGGCAACACCGAAAACGGCAAGGTCTCAACCCGCTATGATGTGACCAAACGCATCGCACTCCGCGGCACGATCAGCACGGGCTTCCGCGCACCGACCCTGGCCGAGCAGCACTACAGCGCCATGAATGTGGACCCGACCGGCGCGTCCGGCCTCCTGCCCGTCAATTCCAGCGCAGCCCGTATCCTGGGCGCCAGCGCCCTGAAGCCGGAACGCTCTGTCAGCGCCAGCGGCGGCGTCGTTCTTGAGCCGGTAAAGAACTTCCACGTCGAAGTGGACGTCTATCAGATCAATCTGCGTGACCGGATCGTGGGTGGTGGCACGGTCAATGGCCCCGCAGCAATCAGCGCTATTGAAGCCATGGGATATTCCCTGCCCCTCAACAGCATCACGCCTCAGAACGTTTCCGCTTATTACATGACCAACGGCGCCAGCACCCGCACACAGGGTCTGGACATTAAGGCAGATTACACGTTCCGCTTCCGCAATGCCGGCAACCTGAACCTCAGCATGGCGCTGGACCTGAACCGCACACGCCTGCACCACAACGGAACCGACACGAACGGCAATTCGCTTCTGAACGCACAGAACATCGCCTACATCACGACCGCCTATCCGCGCAGCAAGATCATTCTGAACGCGCTGTATACGGTCGGAAAATGGGACTTCAATGTTCGCCAGACGCGTTACGGCGAAACCACGTCGATGCTGACCTACTATGACTGGACGGACAAGACGCTGCCCTGCCCGCTGGACGGGAAAGGACTGGCCTATTCCAACAGCTGCTTCTCGCAGTTCAAGAATACACCGCGCTGGCTGACCGATATCGAAGTCGGCTACCGCTTCAACAGCAACTGGCATTTGGCCATCGGTGCGAACAACATCTTCAACGTCCGCCCCCGTCGCGTCCAGCCCATCAACAGCTCCCGCGGCGCCCAGATCTACGATCAGTTCTCGCTGCAGGTCCCCATCACCGGCGGTTACTACTACGGCCGTATCAACGCCAACTTCTAAACCACTTCTCCTGAAGGCTTTTTATGAAGAGGCGTCCCGTAACGGGGCGCCTTTTTTCGTTAGGCTCCAGCTTCAGACAGAGGTCATAGCCTGAGAAGAGCCGACGGCACCCGCACCTTCCGCAGGAACCCTGGCCTTCCGGGATCATCGTGGCGCTGGGAAATGGACAAAAAAAAGCCCCACCCCCGAAGGGATGAGGCTTTTTTCGTTTCAGACCGGTTGGTCTCAGGCGGTGTGAGCCGTTTCGGCTTCACCTTCGGAAACCAGCAGGTAAGGGCCTGCTGCCAGAACCTGAATGGCCAGCATACCAAGGCTGTTCGGCTGACGTGCGGTCAGGGACAGCTCAGCGTTGCCGTTGGTCCAGCGTGCAGCCGCATCGTCCTGAACATCCCAACCAGCCAGACCGGCATCGGTCAGATGCTGATCGATGCTGATCGTGTTGCCAGAGTCGAACAGCGTGATTTCACCCACCAGAACCCCGAGCTGGCGACGGTCATCCACGAACGGTCCGACCGTCTCGCTCGGACGGGACGTGCGGGACACGATGCGGACACCAGTCACGTCAGACGGGATCATGAACATCGCGCGGCCATTGGCCGTCCGGACCTGATGGATGGTCTGGCCTGTGCTGGTGACGAGGTGCAGACCGGAGTCTTCGGTCAGGACCGAAGCCTCGATGGCGTTTTCAAAACCGGCTTCCATGGCGCGGGCTTCGATCTCACGGAAGATCGGCTCGACCACATCGCGGCTGACAGTCAGCGGAGCTGCTGCATCATCGTTCCAGGTCCGTGCATGGCCACCGAGCGACACAACAGAGCCGCTCTGGCGGAAAGCATGACGGTTGCCGGTGTCGAGATAGCTTTCCGTCAGCATGCCATCAGCCATGAGGACCGAGTGCTCTTTCGTTTCCACATGGAAGTAATCATAGGACTGCAGGCTGCGGTCATAGATTACGGAACGACCGTTCACGAGCATACGGGCCGGGACGAAACCACCGTTCAGGAACAGACAGTGTTCCGAGGTGACCAGCATGTCCTTGTAAGGCACGCCCTCAGCCAGTGCGTCCTTCAGGATGCGGACCGGATAACCTGCTTCGGCATCGGCCAGACCAGCCTTGACGAGCATGTGGGCACGGCCGGCCCAGGTTACGGTCCGCTCCACGGCTTCTCCGTTCACGAAAGCCACAACCGTGCTACCCAGACGCAGGGTCTCAACGGCCACATCGCCTTCCGGCGTGCGGATCATGCTGCCGGCAAGGAAGCAGGTCGTGATGCCATTATCTTCGATAACCCAGCCATTGTTGCCATCCTGAACGATGGACGCCGTGGCAGCCGGCGTGAAGCCGTCGGCCGTGTGGATGTCGCCATAGGTCAGCAGACGGCCATCAGCCAGAGTGATCGTCAAGGTGTAGGAACCATCGTCATTCGGGGTGTAGGTGGCAGCCGTCGGAGCGGAAGACACACCGGAGATCCCGAAATGCGTATTGGCGGACACGCCGTTGATCGTGAAGTTCTGGGTGTTGGCCGAGTTGTTGTGCAGGTAGCCGTTGGCTTCGACATAGACCGTGTTCACCGTCGAAGGATCAACGTTGATGGTTCCGATGGTCTCGCTCGGGAACAGGTACAGGCTGCTGCCCTGTTCGAGGTTGACCGTACCGCCATTGACAGAGATCGGCGTCGTCGGAGCACCCAGCGTGGAGTCGAGCAGGTTGATGGTACCGCCGTTGTTGACGCTGTTTCCATCGAACACGACGTTGTTGTTGTTGCCCATGATCGTGATCGTGCCGTCATCACGGTTCATCGTGATGCCGCCAAGTTCGACCTTGGACGGGGTATTGATCAGGATTGTGCCGTCGTTCTCAAAACCGGCTGTAGCAAAGACGTAGCCACTGTAATTGCCGTTGCCCTGCGCCGTGATGTTCAGCGTGCTGTTCTGCCAGACGCTGAGGCTGCGGAGCTGGTTGTAGGACGGTGCGTTGGCAACAACCATGCTCGGCGTGGTGCTGCCGACATAGCCGACGTTGACGTCAGCATTCTGCTCGCTCTGCGGAACGGCGTTTCCGCCAAAGGAATTGCCGGACGTATCAACGACATTTCCCTGGCCGTCATAGAGCGTCCAGTTGCTCGGATCGTACCAGTCACCTCCACTGGCAGGACCCGTCCAGCGCCATGTGGCATCGTGATTGTGATAGCTGACGGCATTGGCATTGTACTGCGAGGCATCGCCACCAGCAGCAGCTGCCGCTGCGGCCGTTGCGGCAAGCTGCTGATGCAGATCGCTGGTAGCATAGGAGGCCGTAGCCGTCGCGGTACCGGCATCTTCGATCAGCCAGCCCGTTGAGCCGTCCGAAACGATCGTTGCCTGGGCGGCAGGCTTGAAGCCGTCTGCGACATTGACCGTCGGATAGGTGATGGAGCGGCCGTTCTCGAGCGTGATCTTCAGCGTGTAGGAGCCGTCGCTGTTGGCTTCATACGTGGCAGAAGTCGGCTGCGAGGAGCCACCCAGAATACCGAAATGGGTGTTTTTCGACACGCCGTTGATGACGGTATTCTGAACGGAGCCGCTGTCGTTGTCATAGCGATCGTTTACATACAGCGTGTTCACGCTCGACGGATCGACATTGACCGTACCACCTGCGCCATACAGGTTCGCAACCAGCGTGCTGTTCTGCTGAAGGTTGATCGTGCCACCGGAAATGCTGACCGGCGATGCAACGGTCCCGAGGGTCGCGTTGACCAGGTTCAGCGTGCCGTTGTTCAGGTAGGAGTCATCGAACGTGACGTTTCCGTCATTGTTCATGATCGTGATGGTGCCGTCACCTGCGTTAACGCCGCCGAGTTCGACTTTGGACGGCGTGTCAACGATGACCGTGCCGTAATTCTCAAGGCCGGCCGTTGCAAAGACGTTGCCGTTTCCACCCTGCGCCGTGATCTTCAGCGTGCTGTTCTGCCAGACGCTGAGGCTCCGGATCTGGTTGTAGAGTATGGCATTCGAGACAACCACGTTTGGCGTGGTGTTGCCGACATAGCCGACATTGACGTCAGCATTCTGATCACTCTGGGGAATGGCATCGCCACTGTAGGAACCACCCGTCGTGTCAACAGGATGACCTTCGGGGCTGTACAGAGCCCAGTTGCTCGGATCTGACCAGTCGCCGCCCGTCGCGGGGCCAGTCCAGCGCCAGACATTGCCATGCTGATGGAAGCTGGTTTCGTTACTGTTGTAAGGGATGGTGTCGTTATTTCCAGCGGTCGAAGGGTCGTCGTTGACGTTTGTCGTATCGGCCAAAGTGGGATCTTCCAAAAAGACTTTAAGGCGTAGAATCGCCAGATGATGTTTGATATTTTCTAACGGTTTTATACAAACTATAAAAGTTAATAATATGCAAACGATAATCTCTTTTTGGCATAGCTTCGTTAATCTTTCGCTTATCCGATCTTAATTTTGTTGAATCGTGGACCAAGCGCTTTCACGCCCTGAAAAGCCCATTCCGGGAGCCGGGTGTGGCGTGTCGGCGGCGCATGCGGTATGCTGGGGCAACTGAATTCTTGCGTGGTGACCTGTCTTGACCGAGCTGACCGAGCCGACTGATCTTACCCCTTCCGGCCGTCTTCCTGTGACGATCGAGGAGGAAATGCGCTCCTCCTATCTGGCCTATGCGATGTCCGTGATCGTGTCGCGTGCGCTGCCGGATGTGCGGGATGGTCTGAAGCCGGTCCATCGCCGCATTCTCTATGCCATGCGCGAGAGCGGCTTCACGGCCGACAAGCCATATCGCAAGTCGGCGCGTGCGGTCGGTGACGTGATGGGTAAATACCATCCGCATGGCGACAGCTCGATCTATGACGCCATGGTCCGGATGGCGCAGCACTGGTCGATGCGCGTCAAACTGATCGACGGTCAGGGCAATTTCGGTTCGGTCGATGGCGATAGCCCGGCCGCCATGCGTTATACCGAAGCCCGTCTGGCCAAGGCGTCGTCCTTCCTGCTGGACGACATCGACCGCGATACCGTCGATTTCCAGCCCAACTACGACGAAAGCGAGAGCGAGCCGAAGGTCCTTCCGGCCGTTTTCCCGAACCTGCTCATCAACGGTGCGGCCGGTATCGCCGTCGGCATGGCGACCAATATTCCGCCCCATAATCCGGGCGAAGTCATTGATGCCACGCTGGCCATGATCGCGAACCCGGCCATCGAACTCGATGAGCTGATGCAGATCATCCCGGGTCCGGACTTTCCGACAGGCAGCATCATCATGGGCCGCAGCGGGATCCGTCGCGCCTATGAGACGGGTCGCGGGTCCATTCCGGTTCGGGCACGCGCCGAGATCGAGGAAATCCGCAAGGACCGCCAGGCCATCATCATCACCGAGATCCCGTATCAGGTGAACAAGGCCACGTTGCAGGAAAAGATCGCAGATCTGGTCCGGGCCAAGGAAATCGAAGGCATTTCCGACATCCGTGACGAGTCCGACCGCTCGGGCATGCGTGTCGTCATCGAGCTCAAGCGCGATGCCACGCCGGATGTGGTCCTGAACCAGCTCTACCGCTTCACGCAGCTCCAGACATCCTTCAGCGCCAACATGCTCGCGCTGGACGATGGCAAGCCGCGGACGATGGGCCTCAAGGACATTCTGGAAGCCTTCCTGCGCTTCCGTGAAGAAGTCATCCTGCGCCGCGCCCGCTTTGACCTGAACAAGGCGCGTGACCGTGGACATCTGCTGGTCGGCCTCGTTCTGGCGGTTGCCAATATCGACGAGGTCATCGCGCTGATCCGTGCGGCCCCGGATGCCGCAACAGCGCGTGAAGCACTGATGGCGCGCGAGTGGGACGCTGCGGAAGTCATCCCGCTGCTGGAACTGATCCACGACGAAGGCAATGTCATCATCGATGGCAAGGTCCGCCTCACGGAAGCACAGGCGCGTGGCATTCTTGAGCTGCGCCTGCAGCGCCTGACGGGTCTGGAGCGCGAGAAGATCCAGGGCGAACTCGGTGAAGTCGCCCACAAGATCGGCGAACTGCTCAAGATCATCGAGAGCCGCCCCCGCCGGATGGAAGTCATGCGCGAGGAGCTTCTGGCAGCCCGCGCGGAAGTTGCGACCCCGCGTGCAACGGAAATCTCCGACGCGCTGGGGGATCAGACGGACGAAAGCCTGATCGAGCCGGGCCAGATGGTTGTCACCATCACGCGCGACGGCTTCATCAAGCGCACCCCGCTTGAAATTTTCCGGTCCCAGAACCGTGGTGGTCGTGGCCGGACAGCCTCCGGGCGCCGTGGCGATGACGTGATCGTCCGCAGCTTCAATGCCCACACGCATCAGTGGGTGATGTTCTTCTCTTCGGGCGGCAAAGCCTACCGGATGAAGGTCTGGCATCTGCCTGAAGCCGCACCGACAGCCAAGGGCCGTGCGCTGGTCAACCTGCTGCCGGAACTGGGGACGGATTCCATCACGGCCGTTCTGCCGCTGCCGCAGGACGAGGAACTGTGGGACGACCTGCACCTCGCCTTCGCAACGGCCAGCGGCAATGTGCGCCGGAACCGTCTGAGCGATTTCCGCAACATCCGCGCTTCCGGCCTGATCGCCATGAAGCTGGATGAAGGGGATTCCCTTATCGGCGTGGCGACCTGCCGTGAAGGTCAGGATGTGTTCCTCGCAACGAAGAACGCGCGCTGCATCCGCTTCCAGATCACGGACGAGACGCTGCGCGTATTTGCCGGTCGTGGCAGTACAGGCGTCCGCGGCATCCGTCTGGGTGACGGGGATGCGGTAATTTCGCTGTGCATCCTCAACCACGTGAATGCCAGTGTCGAGGAACGTTCGGCCTATCTGCGCATGGCCAATGCCAAGCGCCGCGCCGAAAATGCGGCCCTGGACGACAGCGCCGAGGACGAAACCGTGTCCGGCGACGAGGAAACCGTTGAAATCGCGGGTGACCTGACGCAGGAGCGCTTCGAGGAACTGGAGCAGCAGGAGGAAATCCTCCTGACCGTTACCGATGGCGGCTATGGCCGTCGCTCCTCGGCCTATGATTACCGCGTGTCGGGCCGTGGCGGTCAGGGCATCACCAACATGACCTTCTCCGCGAACCGTCGCGGCAAGGAAGTGGTGGGCACCCTGCCGACGCTCGATGGAACGGACGTCATGCTGGTCACGGATACGGGCCGCCTGATCCGCCTGCCGGTATCGCAGGTCCGCGTCATGGCCCGTCAGGCCAGCGGTGTGACGCTGTTCCGCCTGAATGACAGCGAGACTGTCATCTGCGTCTTCCCGGTTCTGGAAGACGATACGGAAGAGGGCGACACCGACGAAGGCTCCGAAGCTGGTGCCAAGGTGATTGGCGAAGCGGTTGCAACGGACGCGGCTCCCGAAGCCCCGGCCGCTGGTGACGATGCTGCACCTGAAGCCTGACGTGCCGACCGATCCACGTGTCGGGTTCTATCCCGGCACGTTCGATCCGGTCACCTTCGGGCATCTCGACATCATTCACAGGGCGTCCGCCCTGTTCGACCGTCTGCTGGTTGGCGTGGCGGTCAATGAAGGTAAGCAGCCTCTTCTGGATCTGGATGCTCGGCTTTCAGCCCTACGGCACGAAGTGGACAAACTGCCCCACGGGGAGCGGATTGAGGTTGTCGGCTTCGATACACTGCTGGTCGATGCCGTGCGTCAGGCGGGCGCGGGCACGGTTGTGCGCGGCCTTCGGTCCGGTGGCGATTTTGATTATGAGAGCCAGCTTTCCGGCGCATTGCGTCGTCTGGCTCCGGAAATCGAGACGGTTTTCCTGCTGTCTTCCGAAGAACATCGCAGCACGGCCAGCAGGATCGTGAAGGAGATCGCACGGCTCGGCGGAGATATTTCGCCCTTCGTCAGCGAAGATGTTGCACATATCGTCTTGTCGAAACTGGGCCGAGGCCCGACATAGGAACCTTCAACGATTTCTGGAAGGTTCCAAGATGTCCGATACTGCAGTGCCCGACGGCAACAAGCTGGTTTTCGAGCTCAAGACTGGCAAGGTCGTCATCGAGCTGCGCCCTGACCTGGCTCCGCTTGCGGCTGAACGCCTCAAGCTGCTGGCCACCGAAGGGTTCTATAACGGCGTGGCGTTCCATCGCGTGATCGAGGGCTTCATGGCCCAGGGCGGCGATCCCACGGGAACCGGCACGAGCGGCAGCTCCTATCCGGACCTCAAGGCCGAATTCACAGACAAGGCCAAGTTCGAGCGCGGCACGGTGGGCATGGCCCGCACGATGGCGCCGCACTCCGCCAACAGCCAGTTCTTCATCATGTTCGCCGACAGCCCGCACCTGAACGGTCAGTACACGATCGTCGGCAAGGTGATCGAAGGCATGGAATATGTAGACCAGCTGAAGCGCGGTTCGGGCGCCGGTGGCGTGGTCAAGGACCCCGACACCATCGTCAAGGCTTACGTCGAAGCCTGATTTTCGCTGAAACGCGGAATACTGCGAAAGCCGGTGCAGCAATGCGCCGGCTTTTTTAGTGCCGTTTTTCAGAAACGCACATCATAAGCAGCTCTTATGAAAAGATAGAAACATAAGATTTCACTCTTCTTTTTGCCGATCGTATGGTCATCACGATCAGACAAGGAAGAATAAAAATGATGATCAGGAAATCAACTCTGGTATTCGACGCAGTCTTACTGTCCTGCGCTCTGACCCTGTCCGCCTGTTCGAGTGCTGCCGTCCATGGTGCGGATGGTCGAAGCCATTTCGCCAACACGATTGCGGTCATGACACCGGATGCGAATACTATTCCGGACCGGGCAATTTTCTAATTTTAAGTTTTCGGGCCTGCAAATAACCAAGCCATGGCGGATGTCGACTGACATCCGCCATTTCTGTTTTCTACCGTTGTTCTTCTGAACAACTCAGAACGGGATTTCGTCGTCCAGATCGTTATCCGGCGGGGCATCCCAACCCGCGTTGCTTCCACCCGAGCGATTGCCGCCACCAGCTGCACCACCAGCGTTCCCGCGGGCACCACCGAAGCCACCGCCTGAACCGCCACTGGCGCCGCCACGGCTACCACCACCGAAGCCGCCACCATTGCCGCCCCCGCCATAGCCGCCGCCGTTGTCAAAACCGCCATCATCGCCGCCACCGCTGCGATTGCTGTCGATCAGCACCAGATCCCCACGGAACCGGTCGATCACGACTTCGGTCGTGTATTTTTCCTGGCCGGACTGGTCAGTCCACTTCCGGGTGCGGAGTTCACCCTCGATATAGACCTTGCGGCCCTTGCGCAGATACCGCTCGGCCACATCGGCCGTACGCTCGTTGAAGATCACCACGCGATGCCACTCGGTGCGCTCCTTGCGCTCCCCCGACTGCTTGTCGTTCCAGGTGTCGGACGTCGCAACGGTCAAATTGACGATCTTGCCACCTGACTGCGTATTGCGGACTTCCGGATCCTTACCCAGATTTCCGACCAGAATCACCTTGTTGACGCTGCCTGCCATTCCCGTCCCAACCAATTTTCTCGAATTGTTCTTTTCATACGTGCGTAAGTTCCCATCTAATGGGGAACAATCCAACGCCATTCAAGCGCGTTCGATCTCACAACTGCCTTTTCTCCACATTCCGGGGTCTCCGTGAGCTTTCCAGACAATCATTCGATCCGCGTCCGTGGGGCCCGCGCCCATAACCTCAAGAATATCGACGCCACGATCCCGCGGGATTCCCTGACGATCATCACGGGCCTCTCGGGCTCCGGAAAATCCTCCCTGGCCTTCGACACGATCTATGCCGAGGGCCAGCGGCGCTATGTGGAGAGCCTGTCCGCCTATGCCCGCCAGTTCCTTGAACTGATGGGCAAGCCGGATGTGGACTCCATCGAGGGCCTCTCCCCAGCCATCTCGATCGAGCAGAAAACCACATCCAAGAACCCCCGCTCGACCGTGGGGACGATCACGGAAATCCATGACTATATGCGCCTGCTCTGGGCGCGTGTCGGCATTCCGTATTCCCCCGCGACCGGCCTGCCGATCGAGGCACAGACCGTCAGCCAGATGGTAGACCGCGTCATGGCCATGCCGGACGGCATGCGCCTGATGCTGCTCGCCCCAGTCGTGAGGGACCGCAAGGGCGACTGCAAACGCGAACTCGCCGATCTGACGCGCAAGGGCTTCACCCGCGTGAAGATCGACGGCGAACTTTATGAAATCGCCGAAGCCCCGGAGCTGAACCGCAAGACGCGCCACACGGTCGAAGTCGTGGTGGACCGGATTGTCGTCAAGGAAGGGCTCGAATCCCGCCTCGCCGACAGTTTCGAGACCGCGCTCGAACTCTCCGATGGTCTGGCTTACGCCGAGGAAGTCAAACGTGCAGGCGAAAAGGAAGCCCCGGCGCATGTCGTGTTCTCGTCGCGCTTCGCCTGCCCCGTCTCCGGCTTCACGATCGAGGAAATCGAGCCGCGCCTGTTCTCCTTCAATGCCCCCATGGGCGCCTGCCCGGTCTGTGACGGCATCGGCACCGAAACCCATTTCGACGCTGACCTGATCGTCCCGGATGACAGCCTGACACTGGCCGACGGCGCCATTGCTCCGTGGAAGGGCGCGAGCACGGACTGGTACGACCAGACGCTCGCCGCCCTCGCCCGCCATTGCGGCGATGACATGAACACACCCTGGTCCGAGCTTCAGCCCGCGACACAGGATCTCATCATCAACGGCTCGAAAGAGCCGATCGACATTCCCTACAGCGATGGCGGGAAGGTCCATATCATCACCAAACCGTTCGAAGGCGTGCTGAAAAACCTGCGCCGCCGCATGGCCCAGACGGACAGCATGTGGGTGCGCGAGGAGCTCTCCCGCTACCAGTCCGACAAGCCCTGCCATGCCTGTCACGGCGCGCGTCTCAAGCCCGAAGCCCTGTGCGTGAAGGTCAAGGACCTCAACATCGCCGAAGCCTCGGACATGCCCATCCGCAAGGCGCTCGACTGGTTCTCCGGCGTGGAAGCCACCCTCACGCCCCAGCGCGCCGAGATTGCCCGCCGCATCCTGCGCGAAATCACGGACCGCCTGCACTTCCTCGATGATGTCGGGCTGGACTACCTCACGCTCTCGCGCGGCTCCGCGACCCTGTCCGGCGGCGAAAGCCAGCGCATCCGTCTGGCGTCCCAGATCGGTTCGGGCCTGACGGGCGTGCTGTATGTGCTGGACGAGCCCTCCATCGGCCTGCATCAGCGCGACAACGAACGCCTGCTCGGCACGCTCGAACGCCTCAAGCGCCTCGGCAATACCGTCATCGTCGTCGAGCATGACGAGGACGCCATCCGCGCCGCCGATTACCTGATCGATATGGGACCGGGCGCGGGCAAGCTGGGGGGCGAAGTCATTGCCGTCGGCACCCCGGCAGAAGTCGCCAAAAATCCCAACAGCATCACCGGCGCCTATCTGTCAGGCCGCAAGGTCATTCCCGTTCCGACCGAACGCCGCAAGCCCAGCGGCATGCTCACCCTGCACGACGCACGCGGCAACAACCTCAAGGACCTGACGGTCGATTTCCCGCTCGGCACCTTCATCGCCGTCACGGGTGTTTCGGGTGGTGGCAAATCCACGCTGGTCATCGACACGCTGTACAAGGCGCTGTCCCGCCAGCTCATGAAATCGAGCCAGACGCCGCTGCCCTATGACCGTCTGGAAGGCGTGGACAATCTCGACAAGATCATCGAGATCGACCAGTCCCCGATCGGCCGCACCCCGCGCTCCAACCCGGCGACCTATACGGATCTGTTCGCCCCGATCCGGGACTGGTTCGCCGAACTGCCCGAGTCCAAGGCACGCGGCTACAAACCCGGCCGCTTCTCCTTCAACGTAAAGGGCGGTCGCTGCGAAGCCTGTCAGGGCGACGGTGTTCTCAAGATCGAGATGCACTTCCTGCCGGACGTGTACGTGACCTGCGACACCTGCAAGGGCGCGCGCTACAACCGCGAAACGCTGGATGTGAAGTTCCGCGGCAAATCCATCGCGGACGTGCTGGCCATGACTGTGGACGAGGCCTTGCCGTACTTTCAGGCGGCCCCGAAAATCCGCGACCGTCTCGCCATCCTGCAACAGGTCGGGCTGGGCTATGTCGCCCTCGGCCAGCAGGCCACCACGCTCTCGGGCGGTGAGGCCCAGCGCGTCAAGCTATCGAAGGAACTGGCCAAACGCGCCACCGGCCGCACGGTCTATATCCTCGACGAACCCACAACCGGCCTGCACACGGAAGACGTCCGCAAGCTGCTCGAAGTGCTCCACACCCTCGTTGATCAGGGCAACACGGTTCTGGTGATCGAGCATAATCTCGAAGTCATCAAGACGGCCGACTGGCTGATTGATATCGGCCCCGAGGGCGGAGATGGCGGCGGTCAGGTCGTCGCGGCGGGAACGCCGGAAGACATCGCCGCCTGCAAAACCAGCCATACCGGCCGCTTTCTCGCCCCATTGCTGGACGCACCGGGCGCGAGACAGCCCCGCAAGGTCACAACCACCAAGATCACGCAGGCCATGCTCGCCGCTAGTCTGCCACCCCCGAAGGCTGAACGCACAGCCGCGAAAAAAGCAAAAGCCGCCAAGGACAAGACAGCCGAAAAAGCTACTGAAAAGAAGCCCAGAGGTCGCCCCGCCGGGTCCCGCAACAAGACCAAAGCCTGAACCCGGTCGTGTCCTGAAGAGTCAGCCCCTCTTCAGGACATGAACCCCAAAACATAAGCTAGCCCGAACATCACCAAAACCGTACCGTTGAACAGGGCATGGCACAGCGCCGTCGTCCAGAACGGGCTGACCCCCGCATCCCTCTCGCCCGTCAGAAAGCAGAAATAGAAACAGCTTCCGCCCACCACTCCGGTACAGATCGCGGTCAGGGCACTTCGTCCCAGATCGCCGCCATAATGCGCGTAAGTAAATGGTCCCACACAGGCGAGCCACGCCACAAACGGCGTCACAGACCGCTGCCCCAGCACCTTCCGCACCACTACAATTGGCAACCAGAAGTACAGAAACGTTTCCACAATGGGCGCAACCACAACGGCCTCCACGGCCAGAACGACAGCTCCGTACTTCCATGTTGCGGTGGTTCCTCCGAACCCCGCTGCATCAATCAGAAGATGCAGAGGGATGGCGATCAGGGCATTGATCAGCGCATAACGTCCCGCAATCCGGAACATCCGCCGCCCTCCACCAAACTCCTGCGTATCGCCATCAGGAACCAACGTGCCCGCCGTCACTTCTGACGAACCCCCAGATGCCCGGCGCGGCGCGCCTGAGCCAGCGCTTCCTGACGCTCACGCTCGGCATAACGATGGCGCTGCTCTTCCGTCCGCTCGTTATGGCAATGCGGGCACGACACCCCCTGCACGAACAGCGGCGAGGCCTTGTCCTGCGCGTTCAGCGGCCGACGGCAGGCATGGCAGACATCATGCGTCCCGATCTCCAGCCCGTGCTTCACCGACACACGCTGGTCGAACACGAAGCACTCGCCTTCCCACAGGCTCTCTTCTTCCGGCACGGTCTCCAGATATTTCAGGATGCCGCCCTTGAGGTGATAGACCTCGTCCACACCTTCCGCCCGCACAAAGGACGTCGATTTCTCGCAGCGGATGCCGCCCGTGCAGAACATCGCAATCTTCGGCAGACGGCCTTCCGCTTCCAGTTCCTGCCGCCGTTTGCGAAACCATTCCGGAAATTCGCGGAAGGATTTCGTTTTGGGGTCTTCCGCGCCCTTGAACGTCCCGATCGCCACTTCGTAATCGTTGCGCGTATCGATCAAAATCGTATCCGGATCGGAAATCAGCACGTTCCAGTCCTCGGGCGCCACATACCGCCCTACGCCCTGAAGCGGATCGATATCCGGCTCCCCCATCGTGACGATTTCCTTTTTCAGCCGCACTTTCATGCGGCGGAACGGCAGTTCCGGAGCGCGGGAATCCTTGCTCTCCAGCGCCGCACAGCCCGGAAGAGCCCGGATATGCGCCATCACACGCTCCATGCCCGCATCCGTCCCGGCAATCGTCCCGTTGATCCCCTCGCGCGCCAGAAGCAGGATTCCCTTGATCCCCTCCCTTTCGCACAGCTCAAGCAACGGCCCGCGCAATGCGGCAGGGTCCGCGAACGGCGTGAAATGATACAGCGCGACAATGCGGATCGGCTCGAAAGTATCGGACATGGGACGACCACCCGGCTACTGGGACCGCAGGCACAGCCGCGATCGGATGAAAAAGACAGTCCCGCAGATATCAGGGCCAAAGCCGTCATGCCAGCCCCACCCCGGGAGCGACCCTCTGCTCCCTGCCCCAGAGCATGATGGACAGGGCGGCACCCGGATGGCAGAAACACCCGCTTCCGGAATAACGAAGCAAATCCATGAAACAGCCTCCCGCAATGGATCAGATGCTCCGGCTTCTGAGAAAATATTTCTTCCTTGCCGGAATAATACTGTCGCTTCTCCTGACACTGGCCTGCGGTTACGCTTGGACGACACACCGCCCCTTCCATCCGGAGGGTTTCACGCCCGCAGATGACCCGTCCCTGAAAGCCGTTGTGGAAAACTGCCACATCACCGGGAACACGGTTTCCGTTTCCGGCTGGGTCCACTCAGACCTCTGGTCCGGCGACGGAGCCCCGCTGATCCTCACCATGGGAGACGGTGAGAAGGAATTCTCCATCCCCTACAGGCTCACGGAAAGGCCCGATATCGCACGGATTTTCCACACGCAGGCAAATCCGTTCCATAACCGATACGGCTTTATTGGAACCGCCAGAAAGCCCTCCGGCATGATTCCGGAAGAAACCATTCACCTGAACATCATTTCAGGACACAGGCTCTACAGGATCTCCCATGCCTGCCGCTTTTAAGCCGATGATCCTCAGGAACAGTCCGTTCCTCGCGTTTCTCCTGATCGCGGCAGTCTGGATGAACACCCGGATCAACACGTCGATCTTCATCGACAACGACATATTCCGCCATGCCCTCGATCATACGGGCCTGCTGTCCTTTCTCCACACCCGCTACATGACCTGGTCGGGCAGGATCGTCATCGAAGGGGCACTGGCTGAAACCATCCAGTATCCTGCCTTCTGGCGGACTCTTATCCCGTTCTGTGCCGTTCTTCTGGCCTATGCCATCTGGTCCTGCACCCTGCGCCCTGCTCTGAGGCCCGGCATCGGTATCCCGCTGGTCATGGGGCTTTTCCTGCTGCTGCCGTATGAAGTGTCCAAAGAGTCGGTGTACTGGCTCTCAGGCTTCTACAATTACCTCTTCCCGATTTCCTTTGCCTTCTTCTCCATCAGCGTCTTTCTGCGGCAGAATGACGCAGGCAAAACCCTGCGCATCCTCTCTCTCGGGGCCCTTCCCGTTGGCTGCTCGATCGAACAGTCCTCGCTGCTTCTTCTTTTCTGCACGGCGGTCGCCACCGTTCGACGCCGGACCATTTCTCTCTACAGCGGTCTTTATCTGACGGTTGCCACTGTCATGTCCGCCATTGTTCTGGCCGCCCCCGGCAATGCTCGCCGTTACATCGCGGAAATCAACAACTGGCTGCCTGAGTTTCCCCAGTTCGACACCCTGCAGAAATTCTCGCTGGCCATCGATCGCATCCATAGCGCCTGCATAAGCACGGACAATGACATCCTGCTTGCAACCCTGCTCCTGTCCCTCTGCTTTATCGCTTTCGTCAAACGCAACCGGGGCTTTCAGGACATGGCGGCCTCAGGCGTGATGCTCCTGAGCATCCTGCTCATGCTGCCTGTCAGTCCGGGCATCCAGAAAACGCTCACAGCCCTGCGCTGCGACCGGTTCATCTATGATCTGAACTGGGTGTACCTGAACACCTATGTCGCATTTTTCCTGACGCTGTGCATGATCGTCTCCGTCCTGTGGTGCGCCCTGTCCCTCAAAAATGCCACCACCATCCTGTCCTTTCTGGCAGGCGGGTTCGGCGTAACGCTCCTGACAGGCCTGTCCCCGACGATCTATGTTTCCAGCAAACGCATCCTGCTCGTGATGGATCTGGCTCTGGTGGTCTATGCCTGCAGCCTGGTCGAAGCCCTGCTCACACAGTTCCGGGCGCGCCATGCTCCGCACCAGAAAGACCGCGGTCCGTCATCAGCCGCCTGATGGTGTGAATGACCTGCGTCCCGGTAATCAGGCGCGAACACTCGAACTGCCGGTCCGTGCCCTTGTGTCTCGGGCACCAGAAGAAGTCCTTGTGATCGAACTGGAACGCCGGATCGTTCCAGCAGGAATTGCAGGTGTGCCAGTTGATGACCCGGTAGGGCGTGGCGAACTCGTTATCCGGATGCGTAAACCCTGAAATCATCACGACCGGCGTCCCGGTCGCATGGGCCAGCCAGGCCAGACCGCTCGACAGACCGATGAAGAAACTCGCATGCTTCAGCCACCGCGCACGCTCCACCAGCGGGCGGCTGCCGGTCTGGTCTTCGGCTCCGTGGGGGATGTGGTTATAGACATATCCGGTGCCATGAAACGGCTTCTGGTCAATGCAGATGACGCGATATCCCGCCGTCTTCAGAAACGCGATCACTTCATGCCAGCCCCCCGGATTGTTCCAGTACTTACATTGCGTGCTGGCCTGCGTGGCGATGACCACATAGGGCTCCGCGACAGGAGGCGTTTCGCCATCGGGGATGGAAATACCCGGTGGCGTATCGTTCCACGGATCCACACCCAGAATATAAGCCGCCGTGCGGTGCAGACCGACATGCCGGAAATCCGTTGGCTGGCGCGTATGATCCTTATCCGTAAAGAACAGCCCGATATTGTAGCTCGCATAGAACCGGGCCGTAAAACCCGCATCCGCCTTCATGCGGTCATGCCCCACCAGCGTCAGTTCCGGGTTGGCCCCTGATACGAGCGGCAGGATCGCTTCGGAAACCGAGCATGTCACCTGTGCCCCGCTCTCCTGCGCCAGACGCCGCACAGCAGGCAGCCAGGCCAGCGTATCGCCCAGCGTCCCCACCGGAAGCTGCACCAGAACCGGCCGCCCTGACAGCGCCAGATCATGATGGAGCACATGTTCCGGCGTCTCCCCCGGCTGTTCGAGCCAGACATCCACCCGGAACGGTACAAAGAACTTCTTGGTGGACGCCACCGTGCCGCCCTTCAGGCGCGCATCGAACAGCACATTCCCGGTCACATGATCCGAAAGCCGCACATGCCACTGTGCGCCCTCCTGCTCCAGCGACGGCACCATGACGCGCGCGCCGTCATTGAAGTCGAACCGCACGCCGCGCGCGCCTTCCAGAACCAGCACACGCGGTGGCGGAAGATAAGGCCCCTCAATCCCGACAGACGCAGCAGACGCCGAGCCGTCGTTCCCGCCCGTACCAGAGCCCGTCACATCCGCTGGATCCGGAACCGGCACGGCAGCCGTACCGCTCATTCTGCCCTCCACGGAAACGGCAAGCCCTTCCGGCACATCGAGCGCAACAGGATCATTCGACGTCATGAGCGGATACTCCAGGGTTCAAGCTGAAGAACGCGCCCGCGGCCAGTTCTTCCTTTCCATGTTGTAAGCCAGCCCGACCCGGACTGCCAATCAGCGCCAGCCTCACAAACCTGCTCCCCGCACCACAAACCCTGCGGTAAAGTACTCCCATGACCCAGATCCGAGCCATCCGCGGCCCCTACCTGACCTTCCATGCCGATCCGTTCACCACCGATCCCATGGACGCCCTGCATCACGAGCCCGATGGCCTGATCCTGACCGCAAACGGCCGCATTACCGCCGCGGGCTCGTGGGACAGTCTCCGTGAGACCATCCCTGCCGGAACACCGATCGACCACTACCCCGACATGCTGATTTCCGCCGGCATGATCGACACGCATATCCATTATCCGCAGCTTCCGGTCATTGCGTCTTACGGCGAGCAGCTTCTGCAATGGCTGGAAAACTACGTCTTTCCCGCCGAAGCCCGCTACGCCGACATCCCCTATGCCCGGGCCGTCGCCCGCCAGTTCCTGGGTGAACTCCTGCGCGTCGGCACCACCACGGCCGCCGTGTACTGCACCGTTCACCCCCAGTCCGTGGATGCCTTCTTCGAGGAATCCGAGCGCCTCAATACCTGCATGATTGCGGGCAAGGTCCTGATGGACCGCAATGCCCCCGATAACCTGCGCGACACCGCCCAGAGTGGCTACGACCAGTCCGCCGAACTCATCGCCCGCTGGCACAACCGTGGACGGCAGCTTTATGCCGTGACCCCACGCTTCGCCCCTACCAGCACGCCCGAACAGCTCGATCTCGCCGGCGCACTTCTGGCCACGAAGCCTGACCTGTTCATGCAGACCCATCTGCTCGAAAACCGGTCCGAAATCGCCTGGGTCCGCGAGCTCTTCCCCGACCGCAGCTCCTATCTGGACGTGTATGACAAGGCCGGTCTGATACGTCCGCGCGCCATTCTCGCTCATGCCGTCCATGCCGAAGAAGCCGATTTCCAGCGCTGCCACGACACGGGCTGCTCCATCGCGCACTGCCCCGGCTCGAACCAGTTTCTGGGCAGCGGATCCTTCCCGCTTTTCAAGGCCCTCGATCCCGCACGCCGCGTCCATGTGGGCATTGGCAGCGACATCGGCGCCGGGCCATCCCTGTCCCTGCTCCAGGTCCTGTCCGATGCCTACAAGGTCGCGCAGGGCCTTCAGACGAAACTCCATCCCGCGCAGGGGCTCTGGCTCGCCACGGCCGGGGGCGCACAATCCCTCGGACTCAAAGACCGAATCGGCAGCATCAGACCCGGTCTCTACGCCGATCTCTGCGTCTTTGATCCCGCCGCCACGCCTCTTGGCAAAATTCGTGCCCGGACTGCCGAAACACTCGCCGACCGCCTCTTCGCCCTCACCATGCTCGGTGACGATCGCAGCATCGTCGCCACCTATGTCGCCGGACAGCGCCTGCACACCCGAAGCGTTGCCTGAAGCCAAAGGAACACACCCACTTCAAAAATAGACACTAAGTGCCATTTTTGTTTTGACACGGAAAAATTTTTGAACTCTAGGGTTATCTTAATTATTTTTCAGAATCGCAGCGCTAATACTGAACACGGTATTTAATCTGCGAGAATGCTCCGGCTCACCCTCGGGCTCGCGACTTAGAAGCAGGCATCATGCACCGTTTTCCATATCCCGCGCAGTCCCTCCGTTCCCTGATGTCCCTGACGGCACTCCTGTCCTTCGGCACCCTCGCCGCAGGACAGACCGCACACGCAGCCGACAGCAGTACGGCCAGCGGACCTCAGGTCACACTGGGCAATGATGGAAACAATAACGGGCAGTCGATGTTCCGTACCCTCTTTGACGGGCAGCGCGCTCTGGGTACCAGCGGCCTGTCCTCACTCGAAGGGGCAAGCGGCGGGGGCATCGCAAGCTGGGCGACCATTGGCGGTTATGGCTCCAATAAAAGCGCCGGCATGGCCCTGCACTACAGCTATGTGAACCTCACCAGTTACTGGGACCAGAATGTCGGCGCCTCGATGGGCTTCTTTGACCGCGTCGAGATTTCCTACACTCACAACTTCTTCCAGACCCGCGGCACCGGCGCAAAACTCGGCATCGGCAATGGTTACCAGTTCGATCTGGACGTGGCAGGTGCGAAGGTCCGCCTCTTTGGCCACATCGCCGACAATACCCTGATCCCGCAGGTCGCCATCGGCGGCATGTACAAGCATGACAGTGACGGCCGCGTCATCCACATGGTTGGCTCAAAACATACCGATGGCGGAGACGCCTATCTCGCCGTGACCAAGCTGTTCCCGAAGATCGGTATCCTGATCGACACCACTGTCCGCTTTACCAAGGGCAACCAGTGGGGCATCCTCGGCTTTGGCGGGGATCAGGACAACAACTATCACGCCCAGTTCGAAGGCTCGCTCGGCTATCTACCGTCCTTCATCCCCGGACTGGTCGTCGGTGTCGAATACCGCACCAAGCCACGCAACCAGCGCTTCACGGACGAAAGCAACTGGTTCGACGTCTACACCAGCTATTTCGTGAACAAGCACCTGAACGTGACGCTGGCTTATGTGTCACTGGGTACGATTGCGACGTACAAGAACCAGACCGGCTTCTATTTTTCCGGACAGACTGGGTTCTGACGTGACGTTCCGGGCTCTGCCCGGGCCCGGCAGGGATCTTGATCCCTGCACCCTGATTTTATGAATTGGTTTCCACAGGCCACCGACCTTTGGTGGGTTTCAGGGCAGGGCCCTGAGCCTCACCCTTCCCGGATCCGCTCGTCAATCAGCGCCTCACGCGGCACATCCGTCGCATGAGCCGCCTCGTGGATCGTCCGCTTCACGTTGAAGATCAGATGCAGCAAAATCGCTGACAGCGATCCGAGCGTAATTCCGCTGCCAAACACGATCTTCGCCCACATCGGAAACGTGTCGGAGATATGCGGCTGGGCCGTCGCCAGCATGCTCAGCCCGATGCTGGTCCCCACAATAATCACATTGCTCTGCCGGTTGAAATCCACCCGTGACAGCGTCTGCACACCCACGACCGCCACAGTCGCGAACATCGCCAGCGCTGCCCCCCCCAGAACCGGCAGCGGCACCGCAGCCACCAGCGCACCCAGACGCGGCAGACAGCCGAGCATCATCATGATGACCGCCGCCGCCGCAACAACCCAGCGGCTCTTCACCCCCGTCATCCGCACCAGACCAACATTTTCGGCAAAACACGTATAGGGAAATGAGTTGAGCACACCGCCGAGCATGGTCGCGATCCCATCGGCACGCAGCGTGCGGGCAATGTCTTCGGAGGTGATCGGCTTGTCGACGATTTCACCCGTCGCATAGACGTTCCCGATCGTCTCGATCATGGAAATCGTCATGACGATCACCATCGACAGGATCGAAACCGGATGGAATGTCGGCGTCCCGAAATAAAACGGATGCGTGATGGACAAAAGCGGCGCGGACGCCACATCCCCGAAATTCGCATCCCCGAGCACCCAGGCCACCAGCGTCCCCAGAACCAGCCCGATCAACACGGCAATCGTGGCAATAAACCCGCGAAACAACCGCTGAATCACCAGAATGGAGGCCAGTGTCCCAAGCCCGTACCAGATGCTCCGCAGCGGAACATGATCCTGCATCACAGACGGACTGGCACCCGAGACAATGTCATTCGCCGCCACCGGCAACAGCGCCAGACCGATGATAAGAATGATGGAGCCCGTCACAACCGGCGGAAAAAACCGCACTAGCCCGGCAAAATGCCGCGCCATCAGGAACGTCACGAACCCCGCCACGATGACGGACCCATAAATGGACAGAAGCCCCGGCGTCCCACCGCCTACGGCAGACCCGATGGCGATCATCGGCCCCACAGCCGTGAACGTCACGCCCTGCAACAGCGGCAACCGAACCCCGATCGGGCCAAACCCCACCGCCTGAAGCAGCGAGGCGATCCCACAGGTGAACAGATCCGCATCGATCAGATGGATCAGTGTCTCACGCGGCAGATGGAGCGCACCGGCCACGAGGATCGGGACAATGACCGCCGCCGAATAGAACGCCAGCACATGCTGCAACCCGTAGGCCCCAAGCCGCCAGACCGGCAGTTTCTCGTCAACGGGATGCAGACCGGTCGTCGCGGCGTTCTCGGCAGTCATGAAAAGCCCTCAGCTTCCGCGATAGGTGGAATATCCGAACGGCGCCGCCAGCAGCGGCACATGCGCATGGGCTTCCGCCGCCAGTCCGAACACGATCGGCACCACATCCAGAAACGGCGGATCGGACAGAACCTGCCCGCCTTTTCGGAAGTAATCGCCAATCCGGAACTCCAGACAATACGTCCCTTTCGAAACTGCAACATCCCGCAGTTCCGGGCAACGCCCGTCCGCATTCGTCTGGCCTTCGAACAGAACCTGCTCCCCTTGCAGAAGGCGCAGGCTCACACCCGCGGCCGGCTTGCCGGAAACCGTATCGAGAACATGCGTGGACAGAGAACTCATGACGTAACCAGATCCTTCAGACGAAGTGCTGCAATCGCATCAATCTGCGTCAGCGCCTCGGTCAGTTCCTTTTCGGGAGTACCGGCCAGACGGCGCTCCATTTCATCCATGATGACGGTTTTCGCAGCTTTTCCTGGGGCGGCCACTTTGCGCACGCAGATCACGAACGGCATGGAAAACCGCGCGCGATACGCGCCGTTCAACCCACGGAACCGCTCATATTCGGCAGGTGTCAGACGGTCCAGCCCGGCCGAAGCCTGTTCTGATGCGGAATGGTCCGTCAGATCAGGATCAATCCCGGCCCGATGCCCAAGCTCCGGATGCGCCCGCACCAGCGCAAGCTGCGCTTCTGCTCCCGCAGAGCGCACAGTCTGCGCAAACGCAGACAGCATCGCATCCACATCCGCGAAAGGCCGCGCCTTCAGCGCCCCTTCCGCGACCCAGGGCGAATGTTCGTAAAGCCCGCCGAACCGGGCAACGAACGCCTCATCCGACAGCGCATTGACGTCAGAAATCTTCATGCCGGATGCACAGACTGCCAGTGCCGCGCGATATCCAGCCGCGTCGCCACCCACACATCCTCATGCTTGCGGATATGCTCCAGAAACTTCAGCAGCCCCAGCGCCCGCGCCGGCTTGCCCGCCAGACGGCAATGCAGCCCGATCGACATCATCCTCCCGCCTTCGCGGTACAGCATGTCAAACGCATCACGCAGATAGGTGAAGAACTGCTCGCCTTCCGTAAAGCCGTTCAGCGCGGCGAACTTCATGTCATTCGCATCAAGCGTATAGGGCACGATCAGCTGCGCCCGGCCATTAGAGCGATCGTAATATGGCAGATCATCCGCATAGGAATCGGCGTCGTAAACAAACCCGCCTTCCTCCGCGACCAGACGCGCCGTGTTCGGGCTCGTGCGCCCCTGATACCAGCCAAGCGGCCGCTCTCCCGTGACTTCGGTATGCAGCGCAATGGCCTCGCGGATATGCGCCCGCTCCACATCCTCGGGAAAATCCTGATAATCAATCCAGCGCAAACCGTGAGACGCAATTTCCCAGCCACTCTCCTTCATGGCCGCTACAGCGTCCGAATTGCGGGCCAGCGCCTTCGCCACCCCAAATACCGTGACCGGCATCCCGGCTTCGTCAAACAGACGACGCAACCGCCAGAATCCGGCCCGGCTGCCATATTCGTACAGGCTCTCCATCTGCGCACAGCGCGCCCCGATGATGGATTTCGTGCCCACCATTTCGGACAGGAACGCTTCAGACCCCGCATCGCCATGCAGGACCGAGTTCTCCGCCCCTTCCTCGTAATTGATGACGAACTGAACGGCGATGCGCGCGCCGTTCGGCCATTTCGCATCAGGCGGCGTGCGGCCATACCCGATCATGTCCCGCGGATAGATTTCCTGCGTCATGGGCGTGTCCCTTCTCAAAGAGCCGGCGGATCGAGGCTGACGAGTTCTTCCGTGTCATAGGCCAGAAGGCTCGCCAGATGTTTGTCGCCGTCCTCGACGAACAGATCGCGCGCAATGCCCCGCGCCAGCTTCTCCACGCCAAAGCGCATCCCGCTGATGGACGCGCCGGAAAGCCCCATGCTCGGCATGGCCCCGAACGTGAAATTGTAGATCGCCGCCAGCATCGGGGCCTTGGGATCAGCCGCATCTTTCGGCAAAAACTGGAACCGCGCGCCCAGGTAAGGATGGCTGCCCAGAAGCGCGCTGTCTTCCCCGGAAGGCGGCGTGAAACGATCGCTCCACAGCAGAACCGAAGACGCAAAATCCCGCGTTTCCGGCCGGTGTGACAGATCAATCGAAAACCCCGTCCCGATGATCAGGAAATCAAACCGCATCTCACCCTGCGGCGTCGTCACCACGATCTCGTCTCCGTCCATCCGCGTCGCCGTCCAAGGCGTTCCGGGATGAAAGGCAAAGTTTTCATGACGGCGGCAGCGCCAGAACGTGTCCTGCGGCGGCGGCTGGTTCAGGCTGTAGATCTGCCGCATGAAACGCCAGCGCGTCAGATCCGGCAGTTCCGAGAAATGCGCAAGAAAGCCTGCATTTTCCATCCAGCGATACGGATTGATGGCCGGGATTTTCGCCCGACGCAGACACAGATCCACCCGCCCGGCGCCCTTTTCCAACGCCGTTGCCGCATTGTCGAATGCAGACGCACCCGCGCCCAGAACACCGATCCGCTTGCCCTTCAGCGACGCGAAATCAATGTCTTCATGCGTGTGCGCATAAACGGATTTCGGCAGCGTGTCGGAAATGAAGGACGGCACATGCCACGTCCCGCCACCCTCGATGCCCGTCGCCAGCACCATCCGCCGCGCCAGACGCACCGTTTCCTGACCAGCCGCATTGCGGAACGTCAGCCGCAGCAGCCCGTCATCCCAGCCCACATGCACCAGTTCCTGATCGTTCACGACCGGGATGTCGAGCGTCTGCCGCACCCAGTCCAGATAGGCCTGCCAGTCATGGCGGGAAATCTTGTCCAGATCCTCCCAGGCCTTCGCTCCATACCGCGCCTCGAACCAGGACTGTGGGGTCAGATTCGGAATCCCCAGATCCGGCCCGGTTACATGCTTGGGCGTACGCAGCGTAATCATGCGCGCAAACGTCACCCACGGGCCTTCGCCGCCTTTGGACGCCTTTTCAAAGACTTCTACATTGGTCACGCCCTGCCGGCGCAGACCGAAGCACGCCGTGATGCCCCCCTGTCCCGCGCCGATGATCGCCACATCCAGAACCGCTTCCCCGTCCCGATCCTGCGTCAGGCTCCAGTTGCCCGTCGCATAGCGGATTTTCGCCAGATCCTCCCGCACGCGCCCCGAAAGCGCGGCCAAAGCCTCCATAGCCGGAGCATCGACGGGAGAAACGGTGGATGTCATGTGGTCAAATCCCAAAGAACCGGAACGGGCAGGACAACATCCGGACGCCGCCGGAGTGTCTTTCCGCATCAAAAACAACAGGTCACCTGTTGCCCGGGATAGTTTCACACCACCTCAAGGTCGTATACTCCATAAAAACGCTCCTCCCGTTCTCAAAAAGAGAGCAGTTATTCCATGCCTGTTTTCTCACGCTTCCTGCGCTACTTCCTCGCCGTCGCCCAGCACGGCTCCATCCGCCGCGCTTCCGAACATCTGCGCATCGCCGCCTCCGCCATCGACCGGCAAATCCTGCAAGGCGAGGAGTCCCTCGGCACACCCCTGTTCGAGCGCCTCCCCACCGGCCTGCGCCTGACCGCTACGGGCGAGCTGCTTTATGCCCATGGCAAGCAGTGGTCGCGGGATCTGACCAATATGTGCGTCCAGATCGAGGACATGCGCGGCCTGCGCCGGGGGCAGGTGGACATTGCCGTTCCTGACGCCCTGACCCGCGGCTTCCTGCCGCGCCTGCTCCGCGCCATGCGCACGACCCATCCTGGCATCACGATCTGCACCCATGTCCTCGACAACAGCCGCATCCAGAGCACCCTGATCGACGGCTCGGTCGATGTCGCGCTGCTCCTCAATCCGACCCATGCCCGTGGTCTGCTGGTGCGCGCCCACAAGGACTTTCCGCTCGGTTTCGTCTGCCTGCCGAACCACCCCGTCGCCGAGCGCAAAAGCGCCCGCTTCAGTCTGGCCATGAATTACCCGATGATCATGCCCGGCGCGCCGCTCGCCCTGCAACGCCAGATCGAAATCCTCGAAATCGACAGCAATCTGGACATCCAGGCCGCCGCCACGTCCGACAACATCCAGATGATCAAATCCCTGGTCCGCGAAGGTGTCGGCCTCGGAATCCTCAGCGCTCTGGATGTCATGGACGAGGTCACGCGCGGGGAGCTGGCCTTTATTCCCATTTCCAATCACGATCTTGCCCCCCTGACGCTTGCCCTGTGCGTAGACCATTCACGCCAGCTTTCCGGTGCCGCGCGGCTGGTGATTTCCGAGCTTGAAAAGGAGTTTCTCTCCCCCGCCGCGAAAGCGTAGCCGCCGCCCTGTCTCCTGCAATTATCGGGAGACACAGACTGTCACATTTTTGCACCACTCTAAAAACGGCAATGGCCTGCCCTGCATTTTATCTTTGATGCAGATAGGCCATCCGTTTTACATCCACGTTTCGAATAAATACCGTTCCCAAAGTGAACCTTTCGTTTCGACAGGACAGGAGCCCGGCAGCATGAAAGACAACCGTTGGTCACCGGGCTATCGACGCCAGCTTCTCGCAGTGACCTGTCTCGCCGGCAGTGTCCTTGTCGCTTTCGGCACAGACGCCCGCGCCGCGCAGACTACGAAACACCCCGTTTCGCGCCATCATGCCGCCGGCCGCAGCACGGCACGCACCGCCGCAGCACCAAGCCGTCCGGTCGTAAAACCGCGCCCGCATGCGCTTGATGCCTCCGCTGCCGAAACGGTCTCCGTCACGTCCTCGCGCCGCGCCCTCAATGGTGGTGGTGGCATGATGCGCGTCGAGACCGCGCCCCATGCCGTGCAGACCGTCACGAAAGAGTTCATCGACATGCGCGCGCCGACCAGCACGGCGCTCGACCTGATCCAGAACCTGCCGAGCCTGAATGTTACGACACCGGATTCGTCAGGCATGGAAGGCGGACAGATCCAGTCCCGCGGCCTGACCGATCTCGATATGGGCCTGATGGTGGACGGCGCTCCCGCTGCCGCCGCCAAGTATCTCAGCGAAAACGTCGATTCGGAAAACCTTGAAAGCGTCAGCGTTACCCCCGGTTCGTCCGCGACGGATCTGCCTGTCATGTCGGCCGCCGGTGGCGTCATGGCCGAGGAAACCCGCACCCCCGCGCAGAAACGGGGTGGCCTGATCGATTTTTCCTACGGCACCAACAACCTGTCGCGTGAGTTCCTTCGCCTCGAATCCGGCGAAATCGGGCATAGCGGCGTGCGCGGTTATTTTTCGTTCTCCAACACACATGCCCGGTCGTGGATGGGTGCTGGCACCAACCAGCGCAAGCATATCGATTTCGGCCTTCAGAAAGACTGGCACAACGGTTCCAACGCCAAGTTCTTCCTGTCCTGGAACTCGGCCGACTTCATCATCGACAACTACCCCACCTCCGACCAGTTCTTCCGCTACAAGCACACCGGACAGGGCTATGGCCGCACGGACGACCGCAAGAGCAACAACTACTGGGGCAACAACAACGACCACTGGAACCAGATCTTCATCTCGGCTCCGGTCCATATCGCGCTGCCATCCCGCCTGTCGCTCGACATCCACCCGTATTTTAGCTTCGGACAGGGCTGGGACGCCTCCCCGGGCGGCACCACAACCGACGAGACCGGCGCCACGCGCGGCCTGACCAACTACTTCCTGCAAAACGAATACCGCTCGGTCGGAACGGTTGCGAAACTCAACTGGGAAATCGACCGCCACAACACGTTCTCGGTCGGCTACTGGTATGAAAACACCCAGACGATCCAGTCCTATCCCACCAGCTACCAGATGCCGGACGGCAATGCGCCGAGCCCGAACAATGCGTCCTATCTGATTTCCGCCGGCGACAAACAGACGGCCGGTTACGAGATCCACTCGCTGTTCGTGCATGACACGGCCAAGTATTTCAACGATCACCTGACCGTGGATGCCGGCTTCAAGTTCGTCATGACGAACATCTGGAACAAGGATTATTACGGCCGTCAGGAAGCCAACCGCACCGCACCGCTGCCGCAGCTTTCGATTGGCTATCGCATCAATAACAACAGCCAGATCTACCTGAACGTTGAAGGTGATTATCGCCAGCCCAGCGCGGTCGATCTCGGCTGGCTGTATACCAGCGTCGCGATCCCCAAGAACCAGTATTCCATCAAGGAAGAACTCGGCTACCGCTACCACGACGACCACATCATCGCGGACGTCGCGTTCTTCAATTACAACGTCACGAACCGCATCGTGGACCAGTATGTCGGCATGAACAGCTACAAGCCGTTCAATGTGGGCAACCAGCAGATGCGTGGCTTTGACGTGATGGTCGCCGCACGCCCCATCCACGGCTTCAGCCCCTACGCCTCGGTCGAATACCTGCACGCCTCACAGGACAGCAACGTCTTCGATCCGTATCTGAACACGATGCTGCATTCCAAGGGCACGCAGGCCGTCATGGCCCCGCATGTCATTGCGAATTTCGGCCTGACCTACACCTATAAAGGCTTCTTCGCGAACGGCTCCGTCCACTATACCGGCCCGCAGTCCGTCAGCATCGCCGGCGACCAGCGCATCCCCGGCTACGTCACCGATACGCTCTCGATGGGCTATCACTTCAAGCCGTTCATGTTCGCGCAGTCCCCGACGTTCCGCCTGAACTTCACGAACCTCACAGGCTCCGTCGTCCGCACCGGCGCCATGGGCGCGGTCTACAGCGCCAAGGACCCGAGCACGATCTACAGCGGCAACATGGCGTCCTATACCGGATACGGAAACTCTTTCATGGTCGCCCCGCGCTTCACCATGACGGGAACGGTCTCCACGGCCTTCTGATCACGGAAAACAGGGACCAGTCCTGCTCCCTGTTCCGAACCGGGTCTCCTCCGCTGCGTTGCCGCAACACGGCACGCACACATCCCCCAGAGGACGGAGGAGACCCCCCTAATGCTCCTTTCCAGAAAAAAATCTGCCAGTTCAGCCCTGCTTCTTGGCGCGGCGCTGACACTCACATCACTGACTCATGCAGCTCCGGTTCCGACCGAACCCGGGCAGAACCTTTCCGGCGTTACGATCATTCCAGGTTCGGACGCCGTGAAATGGCAGCCTGCGCCTCCGATGTTCCCGCATGGAACGAGAATTGCCATTCTGACGGGCGATACTGCAAAACCGGGGCCGTTCACCCTGCGCGTCATGATGCCTTCAGGCTCGTTCATCCCGCCCCACACCCATAATCTGGATGAGATGCTCACTGTCATCAGCGGCGATATCCAGCATTTCGTGGGACAGGACCTTTCCGCAACACAGCAGCGCCATCTGGGCCCAGGCGGCT
Source organism: uncultured Gluconobacter sp. (assembly GCA_937880175.1). Taxonomy (GTDB): domain Bacteria; phylum Pseudomonadota; class Alphaproteobacteria; order Acetobacterales; family Acetobacteraceae; genus Gluconobacter. The sequence continues at coordinate 7,233 of CALFLO010000176.1, read as the reverse complement.
TCGTGCATCTGCCTGTCAACGTACCCCATGCCATCAAGGCGGGAAGCCAGGGCGCGGTTCTTCAGGTTTCGGGCACGGGACCGTTCAGCATGGCCTATGTCAACCCGCAGGACGATCCCCGCAACACGGGCCGCTAGCCCCTATCGCGGCCGTAACGGCGAGGTCTCCGAATAGGCCTCGCCAAAGCGGGATGTGCCGGTCCCCGTCACCGGATCATGGTCCATATCTTCGCCGAACCTCACCAGAACTGTTTTCCCGGGCCAGAGCGGCACGTAAGCCTCGGTATGGCCATCAGCGAACTGATGCTGGGGAATGAGAGGCTTGACGGGCATGGGGCGTGGCATGCGATGACCCAGCACCCTGATTTCCTCGTTCCGTCCAGCCACCGAAGCCGGGTCGGAAGGTGCCGAGTCAAGCTGCGTATTCGCCAAAACCGGCATCCCGGCGAACGGATTCGACGCATGCGGGACCGCCACCTTCGTCGTTGCCGAAGGCGCGGCCCATGATCGGGGCAACAGCCCTGCCACGCCCGAGATAATCACACATAACCCGAATGCCAGCGTCTTGATCCGCATGGCATCCCGGCCCATCCGTCAGTTCCCGATCGTCGACAGAACGAGACCCGGCGTCAGGATCTGCGGCAGGATCGTTTCCTGTCCCTTTGGCGGGTAATAGACATAAAGCGGCACACCCTCGCGGTTATGGGCTTTGAGGAAGGCCGAAATCGCGGCGTTGCGGTTCGTCCAGTCGCCTTTCATAAACACGACATGCCGCGTGCGGAACGCGTCCTGAACGGAGGGCACATCCAGCGCCACACGCTCATTGACCATGCAGGTGATGCACCAGGATGCCGTCATGTCGATGAACACCGGTTTTCCCTGCGCCCGAAGCTCCGCCAGACGCGCGTCGGAAAACGGCTCGATCCCCGCTTCTGAAGCCCCGGCAGCCACAGGCTCAGGGGCTGCCCGCAGGCCTTCCGCCAGAACGCCACCGCAGACCACGACACAGAACACGGCCACGATGCGGCAGAACGCCACCGTCCCACGCCCCCCTTCCAGCATCGAACGACGCTGCCCGACGCCATAGATCCAGCCCGCAAATCCGAGCAGCACCACGCCCCCGGCCGTCAGCGCCACGAACGTCACGCCGCGCTGGATCGCCGCGACCCAGAGCAGCCAGACACAGGTTGCAAACAGCGGAAACGCCAGAACCTGTTTGAGAATGCCCATCCAGGCCCCCGGCTTCGGCATCCGAGACGCCACACCCGGAACGCCAGCCACGAGAATATACGGAAACGCCAGCCCTAGCCCCATCGACAGGAACACCAGAACGCCCATCACCGGCGGTCCACCCAGAGCCCCGGCAATGGCGACCCCCATGAACGGCGCCGTGCAGGGCGTCGCCACGATGACCGCCAGCAGGCCCGTCATCATGTCACCGCTCCGGCCGCCCCCGGTCTGAACCTGTCCCAGACGCCCGGCGCTGACTTCAAACACACCAAGCAGGTTCAGCCCCATGAGGAACAGCAGCCAGCACACCCCGACCACAAATCCCGGCGACTGAAACTGAAAGCCCCATCCCGCCGCAGATCCGGCCAGACGCAGCCCGATCATGACAATGCCCAGAGCCGCAAACGCCCCCGTCACACCAAGCGTGTAGAACAGCGCGCTCTGAAGCTGCGCGCCCCGTACGGCACCGCCCATTTTCGCCAGAGACAACGCCTTCATCGCAAGAACCGGGAACACGCACGGCATCAGGTTCAGGATCAGCCCGCCGACAAAGGCAAACAGCAGAACCCGCAGCCAACCCGCACCCGTCGGCACGTCCGAAGCCGGTGCCGCATCCGCCTGCACAGGAGGCGCAGCCACCGCTCCACCAACGGGTCGCGCCTCGATCTGCAACGGGCTTTCCTGCCCCGCCGCGTCCTTGAGCACGACGACACCCGCCAGTGGCTTGTCCCGATGCGCCGATTTCAGAAATTTCAGCCCAAGCGTCAGTTGTCCGTCCGATACATGCAACGGCTGGTCCGCAACCTGATCGATAACGCCCCCGTCCTGCGACAGGAACCACGCCTGCGACACGGACGCCGCAGACAGCCCCTTGCCCGAAAGCGTCAGCACGCCATCGCCCGACACACTGGCCGCAAACGGCGACGCCACCGGCATGGCCGCATCTGCCTTCTGGCACAGCGCCGCCTGCGCACCATTTGCCGGCACCTCGCTCGCCGAAGCTGGCAGCGTCAGTGTGAAATCGCCACTTTCCGGAATGCAGACCTGCGCACAGACAAGCCATTCCGCATGGGCGTGAAGCGTCGTCCCGCCGGAACCCTTGAGAGCCAGATCCTCCGGCAGCGTCACCTCATTGACATAGGCATAGGACATGAGGCCGCCCTCACTGATCCGCACCGGCACCGGCCAGTGGATCGGCCCGCCCTTGCCCGTCGCATCTCCGTCCGCCGTCACATCCAGCGTCGGCGTATCTCCGGCATCGCCCGGATTGATCCAGTAAGTATGCCAGCCCGGCTTGAGCTGAAGCCGCAGCCCGACCCGCAGATGCTGGTCCGGCCCGACCGCATCGCGATCCGTGACAAGGGTCGCGGTATCATTCGCGGACGCAACAGGCGCACTCTCCGCCGCCCGTGCGGACACGGATCCCAGACCCAGAAACCCTGCCATGAGCAGGGCGGACATGCTGAACATTCGATGCAAGGCAGGCTCATTCCACTGATTCAGAATACAACCTACATTATATCACTGACTGAAACGGAAAGCAGGACCTTTCCGGTCATGAAACCCCAAGGCCCTGCGCCCCAGCTGTTACGGGATCAGCTTCTCAGCCCGCAGCCGGGTGAACAGATCGGTAAAAGAGTCCGGCGTGTACTGATATCCCGCAAACCCCGCGAGGCGGCTTTTGCTCATATCCGTCACGCACTCCACCGGACGCCCCAGATCCGCATCCGTGTGCCATGCCGAGGCCAGCCGTTCGATCCGGCTTTCCGCCAGACCATATTTCCCGGCAATGTCCTTCCAGAGCCCCGCATCCCCTGAAAGCGCTTCCTCAAGCGACGTCTCATGCCCCGGATAGGGCGCAGCCTCGATCCCGAACCATTCCGCCAGACGCGGCCAGAGCCATTTCCAGCGCACCAGGTCGCCATTCACGATATTGAAAGCCTGGTTGCGGCCTGCCGCAGACGTGGACGCCCAGAGCAACTGCCGCGCCAGTTGCCGCGCATCCGTCAGGTCCGTCAGACCCTCCCACTGCACGGGCGATCCCGGAAACACGAACGGCCGCCCTGTCTCGCGGCAGATCGTCGCATAGACCGCCAGTGTGCTGCCCATGTTCATCGCATTGCCCACCGCATAACCGATCACCGTATGCGGGCGGTGCACGCTCCACGAAAAACCATGTTGCTCAGCCGCCTCGTACAGCGCGTCTTCCTGATCGTAATAGAAGTTCCGCAGATCCAGCCGGGGCACCTCTTCCCGAAACGGCGTCACGGGCGGCTCGCCGGACGCATAGGATTCAAACGGGCCGAGATAATGCTTCATGCCCGTCGTCAGGGCCGCATGAACCAGAAGCTCCGGCTCCGGCAGAGCGGCGAACACATTGCGGATCATCGCGGAATTGACGCGGCAGTTCTCTTCCTCGGTCGCCTGACGCATCCAGGAGCAGAAGAACACATGGCTCGGCCGCAGATCCTTCAGCGCCTCGGCGAGCGACGGCGGATCCAGCAGATCGGCGGCCACCGGCAGCACACCCGCCACGTCATGGCGCGGCCGGCGGGCCAGACCATGCACCGTCCAGCCCTCGGCTACGAGACGCGCGGCAAGATTCTGACCAACAATACCCGTCGCCCCGACGACCAGCGCGGTCCGGGCCGGAAGCACGGCGGAAACAGAAGATGTCATCGGATTTTTCCTTTGCAGAAAACGAGGCCTGCTTCACATCTGATACGACAGTTCCATTTCCACCAGACGGCACCTTTTCGTGTCCTGGTGACCAGAAGGTTCCCACTCCATGACATCGCCGCTGCCCGATCACTACCGTCAGGCACCTTTCGCCGAAGACTGTGCACCGCGCCGGATTTTGAGGCTTTTCAGCGGAAAATGGACCACCATGATCCTGCACACGCTGCATCTTCTGGGCGGCACGGCCCGTCCCGGAAAGCTCCAGCGCAGCATCCCCGGCCTGTCGAAAAAAATGATGACCCAGACCCTGCGCGAGCTTGAAACGCAGGGTCTGATCCGCCGCAACGTCCGGCAGATCATGCCACCCCATGTCGATTACAGCCTGACGGAACTCGGACAGACCTTCGTGGAACCCGTCGAACTTCTCTATCACTGGGCCATCCGCAACGCCGATGCCCTGGACCGGCTTGGCAGCACCGAAGCCGCCCCACCCGAATGAAACACCCGCATGAAGAGGGTAGGCCAGCGTCGCCACCCTGTGCCATGTTCGCAATCACCAACCGCCCCTGGCGGACCATCCGGCGCGGACATCAGGCCGCAGCCCAGAACGCGTAATCTCAAGGACTCACCAAAGCGATGCCGTCGATACCCCGTCCCGATCCGTCTCCATCGTCACCCGCACGACCCGGACGCGCCGTCCCCGGCATCATTCTCTTCCTGCTCCTCGGTTTCCTGACTTCCCTGCTCCCGGCCCGGGCCGCCGACAGCACAGCACCCGCACAACTGAACCAGCAGGAAGCGCAGCAGCTCCTCAACGTCCTGAACAATCCGAAAGAGCGGGACGCTTTCACCCACACCCTCTCCCTGATGGCCCGCGGCCTTCAGGTCGAGACCCCGGCGACGATACCCGACACGGCGGCCACAGCCCCAGCAAAAGCCGCACCTGCCAAAGCGCTCCCCGCCAAGACCGTCGCCGAAGTCCCGCCCGACATCCATACCGGCCTGAGCAGCATCCGCCTTCAGACGTTGGGCTATCTGCATAATTTCCTCGGACTGTTCAGCGATCTCGGCATCGTCGGCCGCTGGGCGCATACGACACTCGCCTCCCCCGACACCCGCACCACGATTCTCCATGCCTTCGCAGGCGGTCTCGCAGCCATGGTCTGCGGCATCGCGCTGGAACGGATCGTTGCCCTGAGCCTGCGCAAGCCCCTGCGTCAGCTCACACAGAACGCCGAAAACCGTGAGCAGCGCAGCGCAGTTGAAACCGAGGAAAACACCCCGCAGGAGCCCATCGTCGACGGCTCCAGCCAGACCCGCGCCGCAGACCAGCGGCGACAGGTCGAGACCCTGCGCTTCCTCTCCCGCGTCCCCTACGCATTGGGGCATTTCGCGCTGAAGGCCATTCCGGTCCTGGCCTTTCTGGCCGTCGCCTATCTCGCGGTTCTGGTGCTGCCCTGGAGCGAGAAGACCGACAACGTCATCACGACGCTGGCCAACTGCTACGCCGCCGCCCGCTGCCTGTATCTGTTTGTCGAGACCGGCTTTGCGCCCCGCTCCCCCACCATCCGCCTGCTGCCCGCAACGGATTCAACAGCCTTTCTGCTGACCCGCTGGTGGAACGTGCTGGTCGCAGCGCCCGCCATCATTTTCTGCCTTTCCACGCTGGGCAGCCAGTTCAACCTCTCCCCGCGCGGCACGGACGCCATGATCCGCGGCGTGGTCCTGATCGAACATATCCTGATCGCCGTCTTCATCTGGCGCATCCGGCACCTCGTCAGCCGCGCGCTCCAGCCGCGCGCCGTTCCCGACACCGCGATGTGGACTTTCATCGTCGCCATCACGCGCCTGTGGTGGGTTCCGGCCATGTTCCTCGACGTGTCGCTCTGGGTCGTCTGGGCCGCGCATCTGCCCGGCGGCTATCGCTGGATCCTCGACACCACAGGCATCACCATCGGCATTCTCGTCGCCTCCCGTCTGGTGGCCGTGCTGGCCTACGGGCTTCAGGACCGCTTCTTCCGCATCAACCCGGTCCTGACCGAACGCTTTCCCGATCTTCAGAAGCGCGCCGACCGCTACTATCCCTTTGCCCGCAAGATCCTGACGGGCGTCATCCTGTTCCTGACCCTGATCGCCATGACCGAGGCGTGGGGCCTGCCCACTTTCGGCTTCTTCATGCACAACGCCGTCGGCCGACATCTGCTCGACGCCATCATGACGATGCTCGTCGCCCTCAGCGTGGCCGTTGCGATCTGGGAAATCATCAACGCCTTCCTCAGCCAACAGCTCACCCGCTTTGAGAAATCGGACCAGATGTCGCGCGCAACACGTCTGCGCACGGTCCTGCCCATCATCCGCACCGTCCTGCTGGCCATCATCATCATCATCGTGGCCGTCACTACGCTCTCGCAGATCGGCATCAACGTCACACCGCTGCTCACCGGCGCGGGCATCATGGGTGCCGCCATCGCCTTCGGTTCGCAGAGCCTGGTCAAGGATTTCATCACGGGCTTCTTCATGCTCGTCGAAGATGCCATTCAGGTGGGGGACTGGGTGACGACCGGCGGCGTCTCGGGAACGGTGGAAAACCTCTCGATCCGCACCGTGAAGGTCCGCGACATCAACGGCGACCTTCACATCATCCCGTTCTCGTCCGTCTCCTCGATCGCCAACACGGCGCGCGGCTACAATCAGGTTATCGTCAAGCAGCAGCTCGACCTTTCCGAAGACCTGCCCCGCGTCACGGCCATCATGGCGAAAACGCTCAAGGAAATGCGCGACGATCCGGTCTTCGGCCCGATGATCCTGTCGGACTACAACGACCTGGGCGTGGACAACAGCGACAGCGGGGGCGCCACGCTGCTTGGCAGCTTCCGCACGACGCCGATGATGAAATGGAAGGTCAAGCGCGAGTTCTACCGCCGCATCACCAACCTGCTGGCCGCAGAAAACGTCAAGTTCTACACCGGAACGTCCTACTTCACGCCGCCCCCGGGCAACGCCATGTGCATCACCGCAGACGTCGCCCTGCCGGCTCCAGCCAACGACGCTCCCGCCACGCCAACGCCACCAGCCGCCCAGAAATCCGCGCCAGAAACGGCCCAGGACAACGGAAAGCCAGAGGGCACCGCACCGGCCTGACCCCAGGCCGGTCTATGGGCGAGGCGATGCCATTCCGACATGCTTCGCCCATAATTGTTAATCAATTAAATAAAGTCTTGATTTAAGGTTCCGACAGGATCATCCTGTCTTCATATTATCGAGAACCCTCCTCACCGCTGCCACGCAGACGATTTCCCGGCCCGATTTTCCTGTGGCCCCGCAT
>CALFLO010000175.1 GCA_937880175.1 uncultured Gluconobacter sp. | reverse complement strand
AGTCTCCACAGGGCTGGCATCACAAGCAACAAATCCTGACAACAACTGTTCCCGAGACTTTAACGCTCATGACGAAACCCGATTAGCATCGTACAGTACAACGCATCACGGCCACACCCGTTCTGCTGGCCTGTTTCATGCGTTCCGTCGGAGTCGCCAATGTCAAAAGTTTCACCCGGCGTCGTCAGTGGCGCCAGTTATCATGCCCTGATCAGGGCCTGCCATGAAGGGGGTTATGCCCTCCCCGCCATCAATGTCGTCGGAACCGACAGCGTCAACGCCGTTCTGGAAGCGGCGGCACGCAACGGATCGGATGTCGTCATCCAGGTCTCCAATGGCGGCGCGCGGTTCTATGCGGGCGAAGGCCTGCCGGATGCTCACCGGGCACGCGTGCTCGGCGCGGCATCCATGGCGCGGCATGTCCATCTTCTGGCGAAGGAATACGGGATCGCGGTCATTCTCCACACCGACCATGCCGATCGCAAACTGATCCCGTGGCTGAACGATCTCATTGCGCTGAGCGAGGATGAGTTCCGCGCAACCGGCACGCCGCTGTTCACGTCCCACATGCTCGACCTGTCCACGGAGCCGCTGGAAGAGAACCTTGCGACCTCAGCCTCGATGCTGAAGCGGCTCGCCCCTCTGGGTATGGGGCTGGAAATCGAGCTGGGGGTCACGGGCGGCGAGGAAGACGGCATCGGCCATGACCTCGAAGAAGGGGCGGACAATGCGCATCTCTATACGCAGCCGGAAGACGTGCTGACGGCGTGGAACCTGCTCTCCCCGATCGGGACCGTGTCGATCGCCGCGTCTTTCGGCAATGTCCACGGCGTTTACAAGCCGGGGAATGTGCAGCTTCGTCCCGAAATCCTGAAGAACTCGCAGGATGCTGTCCAGAAAGCGACCCAAAGCGGTCCCAAGCCGCTGCCGCTGGTCTTCCATGGCGGGTCGGGCTCGACGATTGCGGAAATCGACGAGGCCGTGTCTTACGGCGTGTTCAAGATGAACCTCGACACCGACATCCAGTTCGCTTTTGCCCATGGCGTGGGCAGCTATGTTCTGGAACATCCGGTCGCCTTCCAGCACCAGATCGAACCCGGCACCGACAAGCCGATGAAGTCGCTCTATGATCCGCGCAAATGGCTGCGCGTGGGCGAGAAATCCATTGTCGAGCGTCTGGATGAAGCCTTCGAAATCCTTGGCTCCAAGGGCCGCTCCGTCGCCCGCAAGTCCTGATGGGACGGACGTTCAGGAGGCTCCGGCCTCCTGAACAGGTATCCGGATTTCAGGGACCGGGTGTGGCGGAAGCGAGCTGGGCCTTGGCCACGTCCCGGCTGTCGGGAAGTGCATCTTCCCAGCCGCCGCCAAGCGCGTTGTAAAGGCGCGTCAGATTGGTCGCCAGCGTGGCGTCGCTGCTGGCGAGGTCAAGCTGGGCGGACTGGAGCTGGGCCTGTGCGTTCAGGACGTTCAGGTAGTTCGTCAGGCCGCTGCGATACTGGCTCTGCGCCAGTGCCAGTGCCTTGCCGTTGTCGTTGACGGCGTTCTGCAGACCCTGACGGTGAAGCTGCTCGTCCCGATAGGCGATCAGCGCGTTGTCCACGTCATGCCAGGCCTTGATGACCGTCTGCTGATAGGAAATCGCGGCCGCCTTCTGCGCGTATTTCTTCAGCTCAAGCTGGCCGTACAGACGGCCGCCCTGAAAGATCGGCAGGGAGATGGACGGCCCCACGTTCCAGGCACGGGCATTCCAGAAGCCCAGATCCCGGAAGGACAGGGTCTGGAAGCCGAAATCGGCGTTGATCGTGACCTTCGGATAGAAATCTGCCGTGGCCTCGCCCACTTCGGCCACCGAACCCCGCAGACGGGCTTCGGCCTCGCGGATATCGGGGCGGCGATGGGCCAGTTCGGACGGAATACCAACAGGCACGACCGGCGGGACGACCGGGACACCGGCGTTCTTTTCCAGCTCGGTGTTCAGGCTTTCCGGCGGCGCACCCAGAAGCAGGGCGAGCGCGTTCTCTTCCTGCGCCACGGCCTGTTCAAGCTGCGCTTCCTGACCCTGCGTGTCATGCAGGCGGGCCTGTGCGGAATCCACGTCTAGCTCCGTCACCAGACCGCCGCGATAGCGCTCCTGCGCAATGGACGTGATCTGCGTGAGGATGCTGAGGTTGTCGCGCAGGATTTTCAGGCGCTGCTGGTCGCCACGCAGGCTCATATAGCCATGCGCCATGTCGGCCTGCTGCGCGATGAGAACGGAGCGGCGCTCTTCGTCCGTGGCCTGAAGGTCAGCTTTGGCGGCATCATACTGATGCGCCACGCGGCCCCACAGATCAATCTCGTAGGTCGCGTCGATCGCGCTGCGCCACTGGTTCAGCAGCGGGATGGTTGCCCCGCCAGCCGCGTTCTGGAGCATCGGACCGACGGTGCTGCCGATCGAGCCGCCCTCGGACTTCGCGATCCCGCCCGCGACATGGCCGATGATTTCCTGCAACTGCTTGGTGCTGTACTGGCTGCGCTGATACGAGCCCGAAGCACTCAGGGCCGGGAAGCGTTCGGCGCCCGCCATGATGAGCTGCGCGCGGCTCTGCGCGAGATTGGCGGTTGCGAGGCGGAAGGACAGGTTCTGGTTGACCAGACGGTCTTCCAGCGAGGTCAGCTCGGCGTCATGGAAGACCTGCCACCAGTGACTGTCGGCCTTCATTTCGCTGACGATGCTGTCTGGGGCGCCAGCCATATGATCGGTGTAATGCGCCGGCGACCAGGGCTTGGGCGCGTGATATTCAGGCCCCACCATGAGGCAGCCGGACAGGGTGAACAGGGCGCAGCCGCAAAGCAGCGCGCGGGAAGTGAAGGCTGCGCTCACAAAGAAACTCCTGAGGCGGAAATGATCTTGCGGTGACCGACCGGTTCGGTCAGCATGTCAGGAACTCGACCTGACGGACAGAAGGATCTTTCGCTCACATGACGGGCATCATGGACGACGGCAAAGCTGGCATTTCTGCCGGGGCCGACGCGGTCGGCAGCGCCGATCCCGTGGGATGCGCCAAGCGCGAACAGATCCTGAAAGGTGCGGAAACCGTCTTTCTGGCGAACGGGTATGAAGGCGCGTCCATGTCCCAGATCGCCCAGATGGCGGGCGTGTCCAAGGGGACGCTGTACAATCATTTCGATGGCAAGGCGTCCCTGTTCTCCGCGTTCTTCGAAGAGCAGGCCCGCTGCCGTCTTGCACCGATCGAGGCGCTTTCGCGCAGCGATGAACAGTCCGTCCGCCTGACACTGATCCGGTTTGCGGAAATGGCGGTCCATATGCTGATTTCCCCGATGGCGCTGGGGCTGTATCGCATCATCGTGGGCGAGGTCGAGAAATTTCCCAATCTGGCCGATACGTTCTGGCGCTATGGCTTCGACAGGAAGCTCAGCAACCTGACAGAATACCTGACGCGCATCGTGGCCCGCGGTGAGCTGGACATCCCCGATCCGCGCCTGTCGGCCGAGCAGTTCATGCTCATGTGTCAGGCCCGCATCGTGCAGCGCCGCCGTTTCGGACTGCCGGTCGATGACAGCGACGCCGCCATCGCGGAGTTCGCGGCCTTCACCGCCGACAGCTTCCTGAAGATCTACGAACCGCGCCATCAGTGACCGCCGCCCGAAGCCTGTGCGGCCTTCTTGCCGTTGGGTGACAGCAGGAAGCACAGCGGCACGACGAACAGCGCGATCACGCCGATCCAGTCGAAGACCTCGTTATAGGCCAGCATGGCGACCTGCGAGGTAAACTCCTGAAACAGCCGGTAGAGGGCGAAACTATGCGCCTGGGCAGCGGGCATCCCATGGGCCTGAGCGACCTGCTGCGCGTTGGCGATATAGGCGTTGAACTCCGGGTTCGCCGGGGTCATGTGGTCCGTCACATAGGTCTGATGCCGCTGCCGGGTCTCGATAATGGCTGCCGTGGCGAGCGAAATGGCGAGAGAGCCGATATAGTTCCGCGCCATTGAGAACAGGGCCGAGGCATCGGAGTTCAGCTCACGCGGCAGGGTCGAATACGCGATCGTCGAGATCGGCACGAACAGGAAGGCCAGCGAAGCCGTCTGGCTGATGCGATAGAACATCAGATGCCGGAAATCCGTCCCGGCATAGAGGTTCGACGCCTGGAACATGGCCATGCCCATCGCGAAAAAGCCGAATGCGATGAGGTAGCGCAACTGGATGAACTTCATCAGCCGTCCCACGATCGGGATCAGGCAGATCACCGCCACGCCACCGGGGGCAAGCAGCAGGCCGGAATTTGTCGCGGTATAGCCAAGCACCTGCTGGGCGAACTGCGGGACGACAATGGCCGAAGCGTAGAGCGTGGCGCCGACCATCGAGATCAGCAGCATTCCGGTCGCGAAGTTCCGGTCCTTGAGAACGGACAGACGAACCAGCGGGTTTTTAGCGTAACACAGCCAGACGATCGCACCGATGACACCGATGGCCCCCAGCACGCCCATCGTGACGATGAAGGGCGAGCCGAACCAGTCGTCATCCTCACCACGGTCACACATGACCTCCAGGCAGCCGAGGCCCAGCGTGATCAGGCTGATGCCGACCACGTCTACCTTCTCGCGCTTCTTGCGCTCCCATGGCGGATCCTCGACGAAAGCCGTCACGGCCATGACCGTCAGGATGCCGAAGGGCACGTTGACGAAGAAAATCCAGCGCCAGGAAAAATTATCCGTCAGGTAGCCGCCCAGCATCGGGCCGAGAACCGGGCCGACGATGGTGGCGATGGCGGTCAGGCCGAACGCGGCCCCGCGTTTTTCAGGCGGGAACGTGTCGAGAATGATGGATTGCTGGCTCGGTTGCAGGCCGCCGCCGAAGAAGCCCTGCATGAGCCGGAATACCACGAGCATCGGCAGCGACGTCGCCAGTCCGCACAGGAAGGACGAGACGGTGAACATCGTGATGCAGATGAGGAAGTAGCGTTTGCGGCCGAAAAGCCGCGACAGCCAACCCGAAATCGTTAGGACGATTCCGTTCGCCACCAGATAGGACGTCAGCGCCCAGGTGGCGTCATCATACGAACTGCCGAGCGATCCCGCGATATGCGGCAGCGCCACGTTGACGATGGTGGTGTCCAGCACCTCCATGAAGGCCGCCAGCGTGACCGTGACGGCCACAAGCCACGGATTGTGACTGGGTTTCCAGTCCTGATGCCCGGCAGTATCGCTCATTTCACATAGACCGTCGGCACGACAGACAGGCCGAGCGCCAGCGGAAGGTTCGGATCAAGCCCACTGTCCAGCACGATCTTCACCGGGATACGCTGCACCGTCTTCACGAAGTTGCCGGTCGCATTTTCGGGAGGGAAAGCGCTGAAGGATTCACCCGAGCCGAGCTGGATGGAATCCACATGCCCGTGCAGTTCGAGCTGCGGGTAGGCGTCGATTTCGACATCCACCTTCTGGCCCGGACGCATGTGGGTGAGCTGCGTTTCCTTGTAGTTCGCCACGATCCAGACTTCCGGCTCGACGATGGAGAACATCTGCTGGCCGGTCTGCACGAAATTGCCGCGCTCGACGTTACGCTGGGAAATCCAGCCGTCATGCGGTGCGCGGACTTCCGTCCATTCGAGGTTCAGGCGCGCCTGCGTCAGATCGGCATTGGCCGAGGCAAGAGCGGCCTGTTCCTGCGTGACGCGGGCATCGGCATTGGCCACGTTTTCCTTGACCGGCTCGGCCTGCGTCAGCTGACCCTGGGCCTGAAGAACGCGGGCTTTCGCCTGATCCAGCGCGGCGCGGGCATAGTCGATATCCTGCTGCGAGGTCGCGGCACGGGCCACCGAACGCTGCCGGCGGTAATCGGCTTCGGCTTTGACGAGCTGCGCCTGTGCGGCGGCAAGATTGCCCTGCGCCGTGACGAGCTGTCCCGGGAAGTTCTTGTGCGCCACGGCCAGCATGAGCTGGTACGCATCGATATTGGCTTTCGCCTGCGAAACGGCGGCTTCGGCCTTGTTCAGGGACGCCGCATAGTCCCGGCTGTCGATCCGCAGGAGCAGGTCGCCCGTGTGCACGAACTGGTTGTCATTCACCAGAAGCTGCGTGACGTAACCGTTGACGTGGGGCGCAATGGCGATCTTGCGACCGGCCGTGTAGGCGTCATCCGTCTCGATGTTGTTGCGGGTCAGGAAAAGATAGGCCCCGATACCCACGAGAACCAGAACCACCAGCAGGATCAGCGCGACACGGACAAGGGGATTGCGCTTTTTCTGCGGCTTTCCGTTCTTGTCGGATGTCGTGTCACCCTGCGCGTGATCGGCCTGATCGCCTTGCGCCATAATGTTTGTCTCGCTTTGAAAACAGGTCTGTCAGATCATGACCGGATGTGCCGTGCGGGGCCTGGAAACCCTCTGCTGACCGATCGGTTCGGTCATCCATGACATATCGTCTCATGGGCTTCAAGCGGGAAAAAACTGATCCGTTTCCATTCTCTCCCTCACGACCCCGGCTGATCCACAAACTCCCGCAGACGCGACAGCCCCTCCACGAAGGACCGTCTCTCACTGTCACCCTGTGCCCCGTCCCCAAGTCGCAGCAGCCAGGACGGATGGGCGAGCGCCAGACGCCGCACGGCAGCCTCACCGCTTCCAACGGTCCATGATGTTCCGCGCACATCCCCCATCGCCATGCCCGGACCATCCAGCGCCCTGAGTGCGGTGGCCCCCAGCGAGACGATGAGTTTCGGGCGGATCAGCGCGATTTCCTGTTCCAGCCAGGGACGGCAGGCCGCCACATGGCCTGCATCCGGGCTCTGATGGATGCGGCGGCGCCCCTGAAGGCGGAAACGGAAATGCTTGACGGCATTCGTCAGATATAGCGCGCCACGATCGACCCCGGCCTTCCCAAGCGCCTCCTGCAAAAGCTGCCCAGCCGGACCGACAAAGGGACGCCCTGCCAGATCTTCCTGATCGCCCGGCTGTTCTCCCACGACCATGATGCGCGCGTTGGCTCTCCCCTCCCCGACGACGGCCTGCGTCGCCGAACAGTGCAACGGACAGGACGTGCAGGTGCGGATCCGGGCTGCCAGTCCGTCAAGACTGTCTGGCAGTTCAGGCAACGGTGCGCCCGGACGCTCCTCACGGGACCGCAGCCGCTCATGAAAAGCCGGGGCAGGCTGGAGTTCCTGCTCCGCCATCGTCCGGACCCGAGCTTCGGCACCCGAAACAAGCTGCGGGATCAGGCGGGTTTCAGGCAGGTTTTTCCAGTAGCGGCCGGGCATTTCACGCCGCATGGCCTTGGTGCGGACGCGGGCGGGATTGAAGGTGGAGGCGTAATAGGTGTTCCACAGATCCCCGAACCCGTCGTCCAGTTCCGGCTGCTCACAGGCCTCCGCGGAGTAGGCCAGATCCTTGCCGTTCCAGCAGATCGAGCCACGCGGGGTGAGGATCATCCAGTCCATATCCGTGAAGCGCTTCGAGAAAAACGGGGCGATGCGTTCAAGAATATGATGCTGCGGCTCGAACCATGCGAGGAACCGCCGCCGCCCCTCCCCGTCACCCGATTGCGCGGGCTGTTCGCGGAAGCGGACGAAGGCCATCATCTTGTGACAGTCCTGCCGGTTCTGTCGCACCATGATCCGCGCTTTTGCGATATCGGCGTCGGTCGCCACATCCAGCAGATGCGGATTGCCCTGCACCCGCCAAGCGATCCGGTAGGCGAGCGCGAACCGGCCGGGATCGGAATGGCACAGCATGTCCCGCAGCAGCGCAATGCAGGACGCCCTCAATGTCACGGTTTTCACGACAGGCGCGGCCGTCAGCGTTTCCATCCCATCGTCCGTATCCGCGAGTTGTCCGAAAAGATCCGTCTCCCCACCCCGGATGCGCCAGTCGATGGCTTCGGGCGGCACCGCGCGCTGCAATGCCGCGCGGGCCATCTCCCGCCAGGGCTCGAACGCCGCACTGTCCTCAACCGTGAGGACGGTGCGCGTCACAGAAGACTCATCTGCTGGGGGGCGGGGCTAAACAGGCTCCGCAGGTCATGCCGGTCGGTCAGGCGGGCAGGACTCCAGCCCGGCGTCTGCACGAAGGGACGCACCTTGCGGATGGACACATTCAGCCGCGCCAGATCCTCCAGTCGAACGGCCTGATGTCGTCGCGCCCTGAGAATGGAGGCCACGGCCTTCACCCCAAGCCCCGGCACACGCAGCAGCATTTCCTTTGATGCCCGGTTCAGATCGACTGGAAACAGGGCCCGGTTGTCCAGCGCCCAGGCCAGCTTGGGATCCAGTTCCAGATCCAGCATCCCGTCCGCGCGACCGGCCGTCAGCTCCCCGAATGCGAACCCATAGAACCGGAACAGCCAGTCCGCCTGATAAAGCCTGTGCTCGCGCTGAAGTGGCGGACTTTTCGCGGGCAGAAGGGCGGAAGCGTCCGGAATGGGACTGAAGGCCGAATAATAAACACGACGCAGCCCGTAGGAGCCGTAAAGATTGGCGCTGCTGGCGAGAATATCCTGATCGGACGCGGCATCCGCCCCCACGATCATCTGTGTGCTCTGCCCCCCCGGCGAGAAGCGCTCCGCCCGGCGGCCAGTATGGCTGCGGTCCTTGCCCGCATCGATCTTCAGGCGCATCTCACCCATCGCCTGCCGGATACCCCCCGCCTTTTTCTGCGGGGCGTACTGCTCCAGCCCGGCCACGGTCGGCATTTCCACGTTGATCGACAGGCGGTCCGCATAACGCCCTGCTTCTTCCAGCAGACGCGGTGACGCATCGGGGATGGTCTTGAGATGGATGTAGCCCCGGAATCCATGCTTCAGCCGCAGATCCCGCGCCACCTGCACGAGCTGTTCCATCGTGTGGTCGGACGAACGGATGATGCCCGAAGACAGAAACAGCCCCTCAATGCAGTTGCGCCGGTAGAACTCCAGCGTCAGCCACACAACCTCATCGGGCGTGAACCGCGCGCGTTCCACATTCGAAGACGAGCGGTTGATGCAGTAGGCGCAGTCATAGACGCAGAAATTGGTCAGCAGGATCTTGAGCAGGGACACGCAGCGCCCGTCCGGCGTGTAGGCGTGGCAGATTCCATTTCCCGTCGTCGATCCCAGCCCCCCGCTCCTGGACGAGTCCCTGCGCCCCGAGCCGCTCGATGCGCAGGACGCATCGTATTTCGCCGCATCGGACAGAATCGCCAGTCTTTCGGAGAGTGATTTCTTCATCGCATGTTCTTATTTCGTTCCAGAGTATGGAGCGCAAGAGAAATCGTAAATTTAACCAGTTATTTCCCAGTTTTCCGTTATTTCCCGAGGGATTTTTTTAACGGTCCGGATTCAGCTTCCGTTAACCACTCCCCCCTATCCTGACCCCGCAAACCTGCACCGACGGAGAACAGATTCAATGTCATTGTCAATTAATACGAACACTGCGGCAATGGCCGCACTCCAGAGCCTCAATCAGACGACGACCGATCTGAACAAGACCGAAAACGCCGTCTCCACCGGAAAGTCCGTCAACAGCGCGTCTGACAATCCGGCCATCTACGCCATTGCCCAGTCGATGACGTCTCAAGTTTCTGCTCTGTCGGGCGTATCTACCGGCCTGCAGTTCGCGGGCCAGGTTCTCAGCACGGCCTCTACGCAGGCGTCCTCGATCTCAACTCTGCTGACGAGCGTGTCTACGACTGTTCTTAACGCCGCCAACAACGCCGAAAATCAGGATACTCTGAATTCTCAGCTGTCAAGCCTGGGTGGACAGATCGATGCGGCGGCCAACAGCGCCACTTTCCAGGGCGTGAACCTGCTGTCGGGCGCGACAGGAAGCGGCGTGACATATACCAGCGTCTCTGCCGCACAGGACATCAACGGCAACCTGTTCACTCAGAATGGCGCAAGCGTCACGGCAGCCGGTCTGGGCCTCGAAGGACTGAGCACCACCATGCAGGGTGCAACTGTTGCTCTTGGCAACGCATCCTACAAGGCGGCTGACACCGGCACGACGCCAGCAGCGTCCACCCTCACGCTGAAAAACCAGGCTGCCACGGGCAACAGCGGAACGGCATCAAACCCGGCCATCAGCACGACCTTCGTGATGGATGACAACACGGGCGGGGCCCTGTCGTCTGCGGCAACGCTTGGGCAGCAGCTGAGCACGGCTGTCACGACGGCCATGGGCGGCACAACTGCTACCGTCACCGTTGGCACTGATGGCAAGCTCACCTCGACCGCTATCGACGCAAGCAAGACATTAACCGCATCTGACGGGACGACGACCTATACCCTGACGAATGGCAAAAGCATTTCCGCCAAGGCCGATACCAGCGGTAACATGACATACAGCGTCGCCACCACAACAGACAGCAACGGCAATGCAACAGGCCTGACCAAAGTCGTTGATGTCAACACAAGCGCTGCAGCCACCAAAACTTCAGATACAGCCCAACAGAACACCGACCGCACTACGACACTCATGGCGGCCATGAGCAATGCAGGTTTTGGCGTCTCCCGGGACAATGACGGGACCCTCACCATCGGTGGCGGCAACCTTGATGCAAGCGCAGTAACGACCAGCCTCCCATCGGCCAAGACAACAACCACGCTTGATCTCTCTGCGCTCAACCCCACCGATGGTGGAACCGCCCTGAGCATTGCAAGTACGTCCGGTACGACCAGCTATATCGCCAACAGCGGTACATCTTCTGCTGCCCCTTCTACCGCTGTCCGAACTGCATTGGGTTCAGCGCTGTCAGCTGCTACAGGCGAAACCATTACCGTGGGGGCCGATGGAACCCTGACGGGCGATACTTCGAGCTCAGTAACGGGAACAGCATCTGCCGGATTTACAGTTGGTAGCAACACCTACAAGCTTGTTAGCTATACTGCTGGCGCCACTGCCGCCTCTACCTTCACCACTAACCTGGCTACCGCAGCCAGTCTGACGCAGGTAGGATCGACGTCTGACTATACATCGACTGCTGCGGCCAGCGACGTTAAGCCGGGCGCCGGCATGAAACTCGACATGGGTGTTGCAATTGGAACCACATCTGGAACAGCAGTTGTCCAGCTTGCGGTAAACGCCGCCATTACCAAGCTGAGCAACGTTTCGAGCAGCCTCGGTGTGGCATCGAACACCGTAACGCAGCTCCAGTCTTCCACCAGCTCGCTTTCCGACTCTCTGACGACGGGTATTGGCGCACTGACAGATGCCGATCTCGCAGCAGAAAGCGCCAAGCTGACATCGCTTCAGACGAAGCAGCAGCTGGCCGTCCAGTCGCTGTCGATTGCAAACTCGCAGTCTTCCACCCTGCTCAGCCTCTTCCGCGGCTGATCAGGTTTCTGGAGGGTACCCGGTCTCCGGGTACCCTCCAGTTCCCCTGCCACGCGCAGGACTGCTTCAGACGCTTCTTGCCCCATCGCGCAGAGACTTCTGAAACAGTCTTTCCCGAAAGGAGTTTGCCTTCGTGACTTATGCATCCTCACAATACCAGAAACAGTCCGGAAGCTATCTTTCCTGCCGGGAGATCGAGGTCATGGCCTTCCGGCATGTCAATTCCCTGCTGGCAAACGCCAAGGACCACCAGAAAAAAATGACGGCTCTGTCAGCCAATCTGAAGCTGTGGAGCCTGCTGTCGATGAGTGTCGAACGGGTCGACAGCCCGCTTCCGCCTGTTCTGCGCGATGACATCATCAAGGTTGGCCTGTGGTCAATGCGCTACTCCAATGCAGCCCTCAATACTTCGAAAGACCTGAAGCCGCTCATCGACGTCAATAATGACATGATCGAAGGCTTGTCCGCTGCTCCGGACTCTCACCCGGTCGCACATGTGCCGTCGGGCGCGTACTCGACCCCCGCGACACGATCCTCACTGGAACTCGTTGGCTGAAATCCGGCGGGGCTGACGGCTCCTGCCGCCATCCGATACAAGGACCCTTCAAGGCGCCGGCATAGTCAGGCGCCTTTTTTCATGCCTCGACAGGACGTGCGAGGCGTTCCACGCCCCGCACGCCTGCGCGTCTTCAGGGCGTGACGGCCACCCGGTTATCCGAGCGATCAATATCCGGAATGACATGGTCGGGATCGAGCGTAACGGCTTTAAGCCCGTCATGCACCGGGAGCGCGACAACGATATCGCTGCCCTGACGCCAGGTTTCGGTGGGAATGCGGATTTCTTCCGATTTACCATCGGCATATTCCGCCCGCAGCAGAACCGGCAGGGGGAGTGCTCCGTAATTGCGGACCTGAACGGTCGCGGGCTTTCCGCCGTCGTGATGGACGTCTCCCAGCGCATAGTCGGGAGCAGCATTGGTGAAATACCACCCACGCCAGAACCATCCCAGATCCTCGCCTGCTTCGCTGCTCATCAGGCGGAAGAAATCTGATGGCGACGGGTGTTTAAACGACCATTCGGAAATATAGCGCCGGAAAGCCGCATCGAACCGGACCGGACCGAGGATCTCTTCGCGCAGCAGTTTCAGGCCGTATGCACCTTTGAAATACGTCACGCTGTGGCGGTATTTCTCGGACACACTGTCTGCGGCCGTCATGAGCACGGGAGCGTCCGGGTCTGTCAGGACAGGGACGATGTCCTGCGCGGGATTGCCGGTTTTGGGGGCGAATTCGGAATCGCGCTTGGGAGCGAACTCGCCGTTATTGAAGTGATCGGACGCATAGACATCAATGAACGTATTGAAGCCTTCATCCATGAAGGCATTGCGGCGCTCGTCCGTGCCCACGATCATGGGGAACCAGCCATGACCCAGTTCATGGGTCGTGATCCAGAACAGTTCCGGGTCGCGGTCGCTCATGCCGTCAAAGACGATGCCCGGATATTCCATGCCTGCCCCATGCCCGCCCAGATTGACGGCATTCGGCCAGGGATATTCAAACCACTGCGACGAGAAATACTCGATGGCGTGTTTGACGTAATCCGTTGAACGGTCCCAGCCATGCGGGCCGATCCCTTCGCGCGGATAGACCGACATCGCGAGCCTCGGCACGACGTGATAATTGGCCCAGGGCATGACGGGCGGAAGGTTGATCCGCGCGGCATCCCACACGAAGGCCGGCGAGGCCGCGAATGCCACGTCACGCGTGTTGCGCATGCCATAGTGCCAGGTGACCTCGCCGCTCTGCTTCAGATGGCTCTTGGGGTCCGTGATGTCATCGAGCGTACGGATCATCACGCGCGTGTCGCTCTGCGCCGCCTGCGCCAGACGGTTGCGTTCGACGGGAGTGAGGACCTGTTCGGGATTGAGCAGCGCCCCCGAACCGACCAGCGTGTAGTTCCACGGCACGGTCACGCTGTAATCGAAGCTGCCATATTCCAGAAAGAATTCCTGCCCCAGATAGGGCAGCGTGTTCCAGCCGCGACGGTCATCGTAAACGCTCAGTCGCGGATACCATTGCGCGACTTCATAGATATCGCCTTCGCGCGTGGGCGTAACGGCGGTGCGGCCGCCCCACGGACCCGGCACGGTGTAGTGCCAGTCGATCTTCACGAAGGCCACGCCATGCGGGTCTATCGTACGGGGGAGCGTGAGCTGCATCCGCGTGTCGGAAATCAGGGGCGTAACCTCCACGTCCCGACCGCCCTGCATGACCGAGACATGCTCAATTACCATGCCGTCGGTGTGGTTGCCCGTCATCATGTGGCTGCCGGGGATCGCCCCGACCTCGCCCCGCGTGTCCGGGCGATAGATATTCTGGTCGAGTTGAAGCCACAGGACGTCCAGCGCCTCGGGGCTGTTATTGCTGTAGGTCACGGTTTCGGAGCCGTGCAGAACGTGCGCCTGTGTGTCGATCCGCGAATGGATGACGTAATCCGTACGGTTCTGCCAGTATTGCGGACCGGGGAGACCCGACCCCGAGCGATAGGCATTCGGGGCGTCGGGGAGGGTCAGCGGCGCGAAAACGGTTGCCGGATCGGCAAGTGTCTTCGCGAAAGCGGTCTCGGGCAGGAAAGCCGTGGAAACGAGCACGCCTCCCAGCATAGGAAGCAGAAAAAGGCGCACAGACATCCGGGGCGGACCCTCCGTTCGGTAGTTCGATGTTACCCCGTTATAATGTCGTCAAGCGCTCCCAGATAGGACGCAAGGTCAACTTTCAGCGGCATCAGATAGGCATTGTCGTTTTTCTCGCGGATAACACCCAGCATCCGGCGTGCGGAAGCGATGTTGCCTTCCAGCGTTCCATCGTAATCGCGCGGGAAGACCACATGGTTCACGCGCTCCCAGTAGCGGCGGGATTTGTCACCCAGAACGGGCGAGATACCCCAGAACACCGTATCGTCAGCCAGCCAGTCCATGCAGCATTCGAGCATCGGAATGTCGAACAGGGGCTGGGTAAAGAACCCGCAGGCCCCGGCATCGCGTTTGCGGGCGATATCTTCGAGTTCCCTATACGGCGCGTGGCGATAGGGATCGAACACCGCATAGACCTTCAGATGCGGGGCTTCGCGACGGTAGCGTTCGATGATCTGCGCCGACGTATTGGGATAGGTCTTCCGGTCACTGCCCGCGACAGGCGGATCGCCCGCCACCACGAGAATGGTGGTCAGCTCCGGACGGTCCGCACCCGGCAAAGGGGCGCCCGGCGCGATATCGATCGCACGGATATGCGGGATGACCTCAAGCGGCGCCTGCTTCATGACCAGAGACGCCGCATCGTGGCTCCGCAGGTCAAAGCGGGTCAGATCGGGAATGTTGAGCATTCTGACCTGCGGCAGGACGTCGCGCACGACCTGCACGTCCGCCAGCAGGGCATCCGCGGAGCGGGGAACCAGTTCGACTGAAACGCGGGTCATGAGGACGCCCCGATAACCGCCTGCGTGGCGCGCGCGGCCTGAAGCGTGTTGTGCAGCAGACAGGCGATCGTCATCGGCCCCACACCGCCCGGAACCGGCGTGATATGACCGGCGATCGGCAGGGCCTCCTCGAACGCCACGTCCCCGACCAGACGGGTTTTGCCGTTTTCCGCCGCAACGCGCGTGATGCCGACATCGATCACGGTCGCACCCGGCTTGATCCAGTCGCCGCGCACGAGGCCGCTCTTGCCGGTCGCAACCACGAGAATGTCCGCTTCGCGAGCCAGTTCTTTCGTGTTGCGGGTATGGATATGGGCGACCGTCACCGTGCAGTTCTCCTTGAGCAGGAGCTGCGCCATCGGCTTGCCAACGAGATTGGACGCGCCGATCACCACCGCATGTTTGCCGGTCATGTCCCTGTGGACAGACTGGAGCAGCATCAGGCAACCCAGCGGCGTGCAGGGAACGATCCCGTCGATTCCGAGCGACAGGCGGCCTGCATTGACCTCGCCCAGACCGTCCACGTCCTTGTGCGGGGCAATCGCGTTCGTGACCGTCACCGGGTCGATCTGGGCCGGCAACGGAAGCTGCACCAGAATGCCGTGGATCTTGGGGTTGGCGTTGAGCTGCGCGATCAGGTCCAGCAGTTCGTCCTGCGACGTGCTTTGCGGCAGCATGTGCATGAAAGAGCGCATCCCGGCACGGTGGGTCTGGATGGCCTTGTTCTTCACATAAACTTCAGAGGCCGGGTCATTGCCCACCAGAACGACGGCGAGACCTGGAATGGTATTGCCGTCTTCGACGAATTTCGCCACCTCTCGGCCCACCTGATCGGTGAGAGCACGCGCGATGCCCTTGCCATCAATGATCTTGGACGCCAGTTCGGAAGGCTTCTCGGGGGACAACGTGCTCATGGGGTCTCCGGATGACAACAGGCGGTCATTTCAGTTACGTTATCGAACGGGCCTGATGGCCGCAGGAACTGAGGATGGTCTCGTGACCGAGGAAATACGCAAGAACTTCGCGAGTGACAATGTTTCCCCCGCATGCCCCGCCGTCATGGACGCCATGATGCGGGCCAATAAGGGCAGTGTCGGATCCTATGGCGACGATGCGCTCAGCCGCTCCCTCAATGAACGGTTTAGCGCGGTTTTTGAAGCAGAAGTCGCGGTTTTCCCGGTCGTGACGGGCACTGCGGCCAACAGTCTGGCGCTCTCCGCGCTGGTCGCTCCCTATGGCGCGGTGCTCTGTGACCAGAGCGCGCATATCAGCAATGACGAGGGGGGCGCGCCCGAGTTTTTCATGCATGGCGCCAAGCTCGTCACCCTGCCCTCCGCCGATGGCCGCATGAGCCCCGAGGCGTTGCTGGCGGGGCTGCAGACCAATGCTCAGGGCGGCATTCTCAAGCCCCCCATTCAGGCGCTGTCCCTGACGCAGGCGACCGAATGGGGCACGGTCTATGCCCTGAAGGATCTGACCGCACTCTGTGGCATCGCCCATGAGCATGACCTGCCCGTTCATCTGGATGGCTCGCGGCTGAGCAACGCCATCGCGTCTCTGGGCTGCACGCCGGCGGAAGCGACATGGAAGGCCGGGGTGGATGTCCTGTCGTTCGGGGGTACGAAATGCGGGGCGTTGGCGGCGGAAGCGGTCGTGTTCTTCGTCAATGACCGCACGCGCCCGGCGCTGAAGGATTTCGAGCGGCGCATCAAGCGCAGCGGGCATTTGTGGTCGAAGGCCCGGTTCCTGAGCGCGCAGCTTCTGGCCCTGCTGGAAGAGGAACTGTGGCTGAAGAACAGCGCCCATGCCAACGCCATGGCGCAGCGGATTGTCGAAGGCCTTCGGCGCCATGCCGGGGCGCAGCTTCCGTTCGTGACACAGGGCAACGAAGTTTTCGTCATCCTGCCCGACCGCCTCGTCGAGGATCTGGAAGCTGCGGGATACGCCTTCTATCGCTGGCCCACGCCAGACGGTGTGTCGGGGACGCTCATCCGCCTCGTGCCGAGTTTTTACACCCGCGAGCAGGACGTTGACGCGCTGCTGGCCGAGATCGCTGCCTGAATGATCAGCCTGTTCGATCTGTTCAAAATCGGGATCGGGCCCTCCTCCTCGCACACCGTCGGCCCCATGCGCGCGGCCGCACGGTTCGCGGAGTCCCTGCCCGACCGTCAGAACGTGGAACGTCTACGCGTTACGCTGTACGGCTCACTGGCCTGGACCGCGCGGGGCCATGCGACGGACCGGGCCGTCATTCTTGGGCTGGCGGGGGAAAAGCCCGACACGATGGATCCGATGCTGGCGGATGGCATCGTGAAATCCGTCACAGACACGCATCTCATTCCGTTCCGGGGCCAGCCCACGCCGTTTGATCCGGAAACGGACATCGTTCTCGACACGACAACCGTCCCGCCGGTTCATCCCAACACGCTTCAGTTCGAGGCGTTTGATGCGGGCGGGCATCTGCTGGGCTGTGCGCGGTTCTGTTCGGTGGGAGGCGGGTTCATCGTCCATGAACAGGCGACCGAAACCGCAACCTATACCCAGCCCGACATGCCGCATGACTTCACCAGCGGCGCGGAACTCCTGACCCGCACGCAGGAAACCGGCCTCGATATCGCGGGCGTGGTTCTGGCGAATGAGAGCGTGCTGCGGCCGCGCGGCGAGGTCGAGGCGTATCTGGACCGGATCGTGGACGTGATGATGGCGTGCGTGGAGACCGGGCTGCACCGTTCGGGCACATTGCCGGGGCGGCTGAATGTGCGCAGACGGGCAGCGGCACTGTATGAACGGCTTCAGGAGCAGAGCCGCAGCAACCAGCCCTCCGCCCACGGGATCATGGACTGGATCAGCCTGTTCGCCATCGCCGTGAACGAGGAAAACGCCGCCGGAGGCCGCGTCGTCACGGCCCCGACCAATGGGGCGGCGGGCGTGATCCCGGCCGTGCTGCGCTATTATCGTGAATTCTGCCCCGACTATTCGCTCGACGGGCAGCGCCGGTTCCTGCTGACAGCCGCGGCCATTGGCGGGCTGTTCAAGCTCAACGCCTCCATTTCAGGCGCGGAAGTCGGGTGTCAGGGCGAAGTGGGCGTTGCGTCTTCAATGGCTGCGGCGGGGCTGGCAGCGGCTCTGGGCGCCACCCCACTTCAGGTGGAGAACGCGGCCGAGATCGGGATGGAGCACCATCTGGGCATGACCTGCGATCCTGTCGCCGGGCTGGTGCAGATCCCGTGTATCGAGCGCAATGCGTTCGGGGCGATCAAGGCCGTCAACGCGGCGTCCCTCGCCATGCACGGCGATGGTGCGCATCATGTGTCGCTCGATCAGGTCATCCGCACGATGGCCGAGACGGGGCGGGACATGAACCATCGTTATAAAGAAACGTCCCTCGGCGGTCTGGCGGTCAATTTCCCCGAATGCTGAGGGCGCTCAGGCCGCGATCATGAACTGTGCAATGGCATCCGCCGCACGCTGGGACGCGCCCAGAAGCGGCTCGCCAAAGGTTTCGCGGAACAGGGCTTCCTGCGCCGGGCGATAGAGCGCATGACGCTCCTGCGCACGGGCGACAGCGGGCATGAGATCATCAAGATCCTCCACCACATCCCCGAGCGTCCAGTGCAGGAAATACGGATCATCCCGCCAGGGCAGCTTGCGCGGGTTCAGGAAGACGCAGGGGCGCGGGATGCCCAGAAACTCATAAACCTGACTGCTGACATCGCCGATATAGAGCGCGGCCTGGGACGTGTAGGTCATGTCCAGCATGGCGGACGATCCCGTATCGACCCGCACTTCGGGGCTGCGCTGACGCCGGAGCTGGCGCTCGCGAATGCCAAAACCCTTATGGAAAGTCTTGATATGCGGGGCCACCACAAGGTTATAGCCGCCCTGATCCTCCCTGCTCTGGGCCTTGAAGCCCCGGATCAGTGGCATCATCCAGCCTGAAGCGGATGTCAGTTTGCGCTGGTAATGCGGATTATATAGTGCAAACGGCCGTCCATTGGCGAAGGAGACTGACCTGTCCCGCTGCACGGCCTCGAACACGTCGAACTTCGGATAGCCGACGACCCGCGTGGTCTCTGGCCGCAGCAGGCCCCTGTCCTGAAAATAGCTCGCGATCTTGGGGCCGGAAACGAGCGTCAGATCGAACTCACGGACCAGATGCTCGTCATTGACGTAGCGATCCCCCGCGCCATGCATGAGCAGGATGAGCTTGGGGCCGGAAAGTCCCATCTCTTTCAGCACACCACCCGTATATTCGGTCGCCACGACCGCATCATACTGGTTCAGTTCGGCGATGTTCTCCCGCAGCACCACGAGCCGCTCATGATCGAGGCGTCTTGCGCGCTTCAGTAAACGGGCTTTCAGGGACTTGGGGAAAGCCTTGAGTGGCAGGGGGGGCACGTCCAGCGCACGGCGGATGCGGGCGAGATGCTCCACCGTCTCGGGAAAGCTGTAATATTCCACCACGTCATGACCGGGAATTGCGGCAAGGGCGCTGGCGACGGACGCAGTGTGATAGCACTGATAGGGTTCAGCGACGTAGATGAAGGCGATTTTCATGAGTGGTCCGTTGCATCCTGCCTGAAAAACAGGCATCACACCTGCGATTTTCCGGGTTGGGGCCTTCAGGAGAAGACGGATCGCCGCGAGATCCCGTCTTCAGAAATCCTGGCAACGATATATGTAATATTTTCTTCATAATCCCTGCCCGGTCCCTGTCAAGACGCATCATTCCCTGTGACATTTCGATACCGGCATGGACACTCCAGGGGCTTTGTGGTCAGTAAGGCGCCCATGTCCGGCGAGCGCTCCGTTTTCAGATCCATTTTCAAAAATGTCAGCGTTCTCACACTCGGACGGATCGCCAATGCGCTGTGCAGCTTCATCTACATCGCCGTGGCGGTCCGGGCTCTGGGCCTGTCCGATTTCGGGCTGCTGATCCTGATCCACTCGCTGGCTTCAACCAGTTCTGTCCTCTCCCGGCTCCAGTCCTGGCAGACCCTGATCCGCTTTGGCAGCGACAGCTTCGGCAGCGGAGACACGGACCTGCTGCACCGGGTGATCCATTTCTGCATCCGCCTCGATACGCTTTCGGCCGCGTTCGCCATCGTGTTCGGGCTGGTGGGCGTGCAGATCTACGGCCACACCGCGCACTGGTCCGCCCATGTGCGGTTTCTGGCGGATCTGTATGTGTTCGTCAGTCCGCTGATGTATTCAGGCTGGGCGAATGGCATCCTGCGGATGGCGGGCAAGTTTCATCTCGTCCCGATCATCGATAGTTGCGCGGCCCTCGCCAAGACATTCGGCGTTCTGCTGGGCTATGTGCTGCATCTCAAGCTCGGATATTTCCTGTTCGTCTGGGCGATGACGATCGTCATCGATTATGGTTTCTACATCCATTACGCGCTGGATATCCTGCACCGGAAATTCCAGTTCCGGTATTTCCGGGCCTTCCGGCACTGGCGCTGGCAGCTTCCGGGCATGTGGCAGTTCACGCGTGCAGCCAGCGTCAACCAGACGCTCGGCAACATCTCGGGGCATGTGGCAACGCTGCTGGTCGGCAACGGGCTGGGACCAGCGGAAGCGGCCGTCTTCCGCGTCTGCCGACAGATTGCGGACGGGATCGTCACACCCGCGCAGCTCATTTCGCCGGTGCTCTATCCCGAACTGGTCCGGATGCGGGACCGGCAGGACTGGCGCGGCCTCAAGCGCGTGACCTGGAAGATGTTTGGCGTCCTGAGCGGACTGTCACTCGTGCTTCTGCTGCTGTCGGCGTTCTTCGGATCGACGATCTTCCGCTTCCTGCTGCATGTCCATGTGCATCACACGTCGCTCTATATTTCCATCATGCTGCTGGCGGCGGTGTTCAGCCTCCTCGTCATTCCGCTGGAGCCGCTGCTGATCGTCGTGGGGCATGTGAAGTTCCTCATGGCCAACCGTACGGCCGTCATGGCGGTCTACTTCCCCGCGCTTTATGTGCTGACGCGCCATTTCGGGCTGGCCGGGGCCTGTCTGTCCACGGCGGCGTGCAATGCGACAATCCTGCTGTCGCAGATGCTGGGCGTGTGGTTCTTCTACGGTCGCATCGGCAAGCCGGAGCGCTGATCCCGGATCAGTGCAGAAGATGCGTGGCATGAGAAGAGTGGTGGAACACGAGATATCCCGTCGCTGCGGCTTCTATGAAAACAAGCTCCAGAACAAGCAGGACCTTTTTGCGAGTTGAAAGCCCTCTGAAACGGGTCTTGATCTTCGCATCGTCTCCGGTTGCGGCCCAGGCAATGGCGGCGAACCAGCCTGCAAACGTGAAGGCAAATGCCAGGTTGACCACAAACGCCTCGCGCCAGTGAACCTTGCGGGTACAGAGCGCAATGATCGTTGGGAGAAAAGTCAGCGCCAGCAAAACGAATGCTCCGCCGACGAACTTCATGACAGTGATCAGATGCACGACAACACAATCCCGGACAGGGTGAAAGCCCGACTGTATTTCGGGTCCGATACGAAAACAAATATAAAAAAAGGCGGGAAGGTCTGACCCCTCCCGCCTTCAAAGCTACGCGTCTGGACGCCTGATTACTGGGCGTCGTCGGAGCTGTCGTCATCCGAGCCGTTCGGGGAGACGGCGACAAAGAGCTGTTGTCCGTCCCGCAGGATCCGCAGAAGCGGCGGCTGCTTGCGACCCAGCGCATCATGCACCTGCGCCACGACTGCCTTCGGCGACGGCGTGACGTGGTTGCCGACCGCCACAATAATGTCGCCCGGACGGATACCGGACTGATCGGCCGGGGAACCCTGCACGACATCGGCCACGACCGCGCCCTGCACGCTGTCATCCAGCCCCAGTTCCTGACGGGCCCGCGGCGTCAGGGACGCCAGCGACACACCCAGCTTGCCCGCGCCGGACTGTGCGGTGTCAGTGGCATCGCCCGAAGCATGGTCCTGAGCGGACAGATTGCCGACCGTGAAGTTCATGGTCATCGGCTTGCCATCACGCAGCAGGCCCAGCGTCGCGGCGGTTCCCGGTGCGATGGAGACGACCTTCACCGCCAGATCGTGACCGTTCTTGATCGGCTTGCCGTTCAGTGTAGTGACGACATCGCCACTCTTGATACCGGCCTTTTCGGCCGGGCTGCCCTTGGAAACAGACGCCACCAGCGTTCCGCGCGGCGGTGCGCCGGGTTCGGAAGACTGGAGGTTCAGTGCCTGCGCCATGGTCGGCGAGATGTCCTGCCCCTCGATGCCAAGATAGCCACGCGTGACATGGCCGGTCTTTTCAAGCTGGCTCACGACAGACCGGACGGTGTCGGACGGGATGGCGAAACCGATGCCGATCGAGCCGCCACCATTGGGCGAGATGATCATGGAGTTGATGCCCACGACCTTGCCGTCCTGCGTGAACAGCGGACCACCCGAGTTGCCGTGATTGATCGGCGCATCGACCTGGATGAAGTCGTTATAGGCACCCGAATGCAGGTCACGTCCCAGCGCGGAGACGATACCCGCCGTCACCGTGCCACCCAGACCGTAGGGATTGCCCACGGCGATGACCCATTCACCCGGCTGGACCTCGTCGGAATCGCCCAGTTCGATGAACGGCAGCTTGCCGGTCGGCTTGACGCGCAGGAGGGCAACGTCCGTCTTCGGGTCACGGCCGATGATCTTGGCGGGCAGCGTCGTGCCGTCATCAAGCGTGACCGTCACCTTGGTCGCGCCGTTCACGACGTGGTTGTTGGTCACGACATAGCCGTCAGCCGAGATGATGAACCCCGAGCCGCGGGCCTCGACCGTGCGATTGGGCTGCTGCTGGGGCGCCATCTGGAACGGGAAGGGGAACGGGAACGGCATGCCGCCACCCTGTCCACCGCCGCCGCCCGGGCCGTTTTCCTCTTCCTCGGCCACATCCGCCTTGATGTGTGCCGTGATGGAGACGACGGCGGGCTTCACCTGCTTGACGAGATTGACGAAGTTGGGGAGCGTCTGAACGCCCGTCTGCGGCTTGATGGCTCCGCTGGCGGCTGTCGTGGCACCGGCCTGAGGGGCAGCCGAGGGCGCATCCGCGAAAGCGAACGGCGCCGAGACCAGCATGGTCGTTGCAGCGAGGGCGGAGAGGGACGCGCGAAAACGTGAGGTCATGTCAATCCCGACTGGTTACGAAAACATCGTGGCTATAGCGTTGAACTATGGACCCCGTTCCCGTTCCGCAAGCTGACCGGCGTGTGAAACATCGGTAAGTTCGTGTCGGACTGTGAATTCAGGCATCCGGAAGGCTCTTTTGTGATGGGCTGCGGAGCCTGCGGAAAAAATCCTTCAGCAACTCCGACGCCTCGCGTTCACACACGCCGCCGATCACTTCCGGGCGATGCAGACAGGACGGGCGCTCGAAAATGCGCGGACCATGCTCCACGCCGCCGCCCTTGGGATCGTAGGCCCCGAACACGACCCGCCCGATCCGGAAATGCACGATCGCCGCCGCACACATCGGACACGGCTCCAGCGTCACGACCAGTGTGCAGTCCGTCAGGCGGGGGCTTTGCAGACGCGCGGCAGCCTCACGCATGGCCAGAAGCTCGGCATGGGCAGAAGCGTCATGCGCGCCTTCAACATGATTGCGCGCAACGGCCAGAACGCTGCCGTCCGGTGCGAGCACGACCGCGCCCACCGGCACCTCCCCGCACGCTGCCGCATCGCGCGCAGCTTGCAGTGCGGTCTGCATGGCCGGGCCGATATCCGTGTGAATCCTTGTCTCACCCTGAATCATGATGCGATGATGCGGCGCATGACCCTTCCCCGTCCATCCCCTTCACAGCGTGCGCCGCTGATCGGCGTGACGCTGGATCATGAACCCGGCGGCCCGGGGCAGTTCTCGCGCTATCCGTTCCATGCATTGCGGGAAAACTACCTGACGGCCGTGAGCGATGCGGGCGGGATGCCGGTCTGTCTGGGCTATGACTGCGATGCCGGGGCCCTGATGGCGCGACTGGACGGGCTGATCGTCACAGGCGGCGCGTTCGACGTTGATCCGGCACTGTATGGTGAGGCCCCCCATCCGCTGACCAGCCCGCGCCCGTCCCGGACGTCCGCTGAACTCGCGCTGCTCCGTGCTGCACTGGCGCAGGGCAAGCCGGTTCTGGGGATCTGCGGCGGGATGCAGCTTCTGGCCGTAGATGCAGGAGGCACGCTGATCCAGCACCTGCCCGAAGAGCTGCAACACGAACAGCCCAACCCGCGCCACGAACCTGGCCATGACGTCCAGATCGTTCCCGGCACGACACTCGCGCGGATCGTGGGGGCGGAGCGTATGGCGGTGAACTCCTCGCATCATCAGGCGGTTCGCGACCCCGGACAGGCGAAAATCTGCGCCCGCGCGCCGGATGGAACGATCGAAGCGATCGAGCTTGAAGGCCCCGGTTTTGCCATTGGCGTACAGTGGCATCCCGAATTCTCCCTCGACCCCGGAGACCGTCGCCTGTATGCGGCGCTTGTGGAGACTGCACGATGACCGACGACAACACCGAAAACACCGCCCCCGAGATGCCCGAAATCCCTGACCTGCACGAGGACACTGCGCCTGAAACGGACGCAGCGGCCCCGAAAGGCGAGCGCATCGCCAAGGCGCTGGCCCGTGCCGGCGTGGCAAGCCGCCGCGATATCGAACGCATGATCGAGGACGGGCGGATCAAGCTGGGCGGACAGATCGTCACGCATCCGGCGACATTCGTGCAGCCGGGCGATATCATGCTGGTGGACGGCAAGCCCGTAAACTCCCCCGAGCGCACGCGCCTGTGGCGGTATCACAAGCCCGATGGCCTGATGACGACCCACAAGGACCCCGAAGGCCGCAAGACCGTGTTCGACACGCTGCCCGAAGGCCTGCCGCGCGTCATCAGCGTGGGGCGTCTGGATATCAATTCCGAAGGTCTGCTGCTGCTGACCAATGATGGCGAACTGGCCCGTCGCCTTGAACTGCCGGGCAATGCCTGGATCCGGCGCTATCGCGTGCGCGTCTTCGGCGTCGTGGACGAAAAGCGTCTGGCTTCGCTGATCGACGGTTTCGACTATGACGGCGTGCGTTACGGCTCCATCGAGGCCGCCCTGGACTCGAAAAAGGGCGATAACGCCTGGCTCACGGTCAGTCTGCGCGAAGGCAAGAACCGCGAGATCCGGCGCGTCATGGAAGGTCTGAACCTGCATGTCAGCCGCCTGATCCGCCTGTCTTACGGTCCGTTCCAGCTTGGTTCGCTCAAGGCGCGCGAACTGGAGGAAGTGCCCGGCAAGACCCTGCGCGAGCAGATGCCGGACCTTCCCGCCCCGAAGCGTCAGCGGACGCGCTGATCGATGCGGATTGTTGGAGGAGACAACAAGGGCCGCGCCCTGACCGCCCCGTCCGGAGAGCGCACGCGCCCCACATCGGACCGCACGCGACAGGCGATTTTCGACATGCTCGCCCATGCGCCCTGGTACGGGCAGGACGAGCTGGAACAGGCCCTCGTGCTGGACTGCTATGCCGGGACCGGCGCGATGGGGCTTGAAGCCCTGTCACGCGGGGCCGAGAAAGCCGCATTCATCGAACGCGACCGCAATGCGCTGGCGGCCCTGCGCATCAATCTTGACATCTGCAAGGCCCGGGACCGCTCCCGCGTGCTGAGTTGCAGCGTCACGCATCCGCCCAAGGCCACAGAGCCCTATACGCTGGTGTTCCTCGACCCGCCTTATGGCAAAGGACTGGTCGAATCGGGTCTGCGGGCGCTGGCGCGGAACGGCTGGCTGGCGCAGGGCGCGCTGATCGTGACGGAAACGGGCGCCACGGAAGAATTTACCCCGATCATGCCACCTTCCGAACACTTTATGCCCACATTGACGCCAGAAATCCTCTGTGAGCGTCGTTTTGGCGCGGCGAAGGTGACGATCTGGAAGCATTCCTCCACTTTTCCTTAATTTTCCCTCTGTATTCAGTACCCTGTCGGCTATAGTTCAAAGTGAATTTT
This sequence comes from uncultured Gluconobacter sp., assembly GCA_937880175.1. Classification (GTDB taxonomy): domain Bacteria; phylum Pseudomonadota; class Alphaproteobacteria; order Acetobacterales; family Acetobacteraceae; genus Gluconobacter. The sequence continues at coordinate 43,793 of CALFLO010000175.1, read as the reverse complement.
ATAAGCCGCAATCCAGAAAACCGACGGGGTGACGAGACTTGGCCGCGTTCAGCCGATCGACCAGTACAGTGCGCAACATCGTCCGCGACGCGCATGACCGGCACATGACACCAAAACTGCGCAGTGCCCTGCGCGCACGCTGCATGGAGCTTCTTGGGCTCGTCCTGCTGATCTTCGCCGTAGCGGTCGGGATCGCCCTGTGGAGCTTCAATCCGCACGATCCGTCCTTCAACACCTCGACCGGAACGCAGCCGACGAACTTGCTGGGGCGTACGGGCGCGACCATTTCGGACGGTCTGATCCAGTGGCTCGGCTTGGGCAGCGGCATGCCAATCGTCATTCTGCTGGCCTGGGCGTGGCGCATGGTGCGTCATCACGGCATGAGCCTGCCGATCCTGCGGATCGTGGCGGCCCTCGCCCTTCTGCCCGCCAGCGCCACCTTCATCGGCACGCTCCAGCTTCTCATTCCCGGTCTTCAGGTCAACTGGCCGACAGCCAGCGGGCTGGGCGGGGAAATGGGCGTCTCCTGCGCGCAGCGCCTGCTGGGTGCAGCTCATGCCGAAGCCGGCGCCGCCGGAAATGCCATTGCCGTCATTCTTGTCCTGCTGCTGATGGGTCTGCTGCTGCCGCTCGCCATGGGTCTTGAGGCCCGCGAATGGCGCGCGCTTGGCCAGACGCTCATGCTTCTGGGCCGCCAGCCGTTCTCGCTCGCCAAACGCATGAATGGCCCGCAGACCTCCGACCGGCCCGCGCCCGACCCGCGCATGTACGAGTTCCAGCCGAGCCCCGCCGGTGGCGCTCCGGCCGCGGATGCAGCGCCGCTGTCTTTCCTGCGCCGCAGCTTCGGCAAGAGCGATCCGCAGAGCCGACCCGCACCGTTCGTGCCCCAGAATACCGGCTGGATGCAGCCCCCGATGGACACGCAGGACGATCCCTACAGCCAGCCGGCCGCGGAGACACGCCCGATCAGCCAGACGGAAGCCGCTGCCGCCCGCGCCAAGCCAGCCGCCCCACAGGAAGAAGACGCCCCGTCCAACCCCTATGCCGAGCGTCTGGCCCAGATTGCCCGTCAACGGGACACGCCGCTGCCGCCCGTGCGTCGTCAGATGGACGACGAAATGGACGAAGAGCTACCCCAGAGCAGCATCGACACGCCGCCCGAACCCGAGCCGCAGAAGCGCGGCCTGTTCGGAATGCGCCGTCCGGAGCGTCCGCCGGAGCCCGTGCCCGCACGCCCCGCCGCACCGCGCAATGCCGTAACGACCGGCTGGGAGCTGCCGCCGCTCGATCTGCTGAATCCGCCGCCGCCCCATGCCGTAACCGGACCGTCGCAGGAAACGCTTCAGTCCAATGCGCGGCTGCTGGAGAGCGTTCTGGCCGATTATGGCGTGCAGGGCACGATCGGCGACATCCACGCCGGTCCGGTCGTCACGCTGTATGAACTGGAGCCCGCACCGGGCATCCGTTCGTCCCGCGTGATCGGGCTTGCCGATGACGTGGCGCGCTCCCTTTCGGTGCTGAGCGTGCGTATCGCGACCGTGCCGGGACGCAACGTGATCGGTATCGAAGTCCCGAACGCCAAGCGCGAAACGGTCTATTTCTCCGAACTGCTGCGCACCCCGGAATGGCTGAACGGCACCGGACGTCTTCAGATCGCGCTCGGCAAGGATATTGCCGGTGTGCCGGTCTATACGGACCTCGCCAAAATGCCGCATCTGCTCGTCGCGGGTACGACGGGTTCGGGTAAGTCGGTCGGCGTGAATGCCATGATCCTGTCCCTGCTTTACCGGCTCAGCCCGGAAGAGTGCCGCCTGATCATGATCGATCCCAAGATCCTCGAACTATCGATCTATGATGGGATTCCGCATCTCCTGACGCCGGTCGTGACGGAACCTGCCAAGGCCGTCAGCGCGCTGAAATGGACCGTGCAGGAAATGGACCGCCGCTATCGTCTGATGGCTCAGCTTCAGGTCCGAAACATCAACGGCTACAACGAGCGCGTGAACCAGCTCCGCGCCTCGGGCGAGATGGTCACCAAACGGGTGCAGACCGGCTTTGATCCCGAGACGGGCCGCCCGGTCTTCGACGAACAGCAGGTCGCGACGGAAAACCTGCCCTATATCGTCGTCGTCATCGACGAAATGGCCGACCTCATGATGGTCGCGGGCAAGGAAATCGAGACAGCCGTGCAGCGTCTGGCCCAGAAGGCCCGTGCGGCAGGTATTCACGTCATCATGGCGACGCAGCGGCCTTCCGTTGACGTCATCACCGGTACCATCAAGGCCAACTTCCCGACCCGAATTTCCTTCCAGGTCATCAGCAAGTTCGACAGCCGCACCATTCTTCAGGAACAGGGCGCAGAGCAGCTTCTGGGTCAGGGCGACATGCTGTTCATGCAGGGCGGTGGGCGCATCACGCGTGTCCATGGGCCGTTCGTGGCGGATGACGAGGTCGAGGCCGTGGTGGCGGATCTGCGCTCCAAGGGCGACCCGATCTATAACGACGACGTGGTCTCAGGACAGGACGACGACAGTGCGGGTGGTCTGACGGCAGGGGCCAATTCGGGCGCTGACGGGGAAGGCAGTCTGTTTGATCAGGCTGTGGACATCGTCATGCGCGAAGGCCGCGCCTCCACCAGCTTCATCCAGCGCCATCTTTCCATCGGCTATAATCGCGCGGCCAAGCTGATCGACCAGATGGAAAAGGAAGGCATCATCGGTGCCGCAAACCATGTGGGCAAACGCGAGATCCTTGTCCGCCGCAAGGAAGAACATGAAGACTGACCGGAAAGACCGGATCCGACGTGCAAAAGCCGCACGCAGCTCACACAAACCCCGCCGCCTGCCCCAACAGGCGGCATCTGACGCTCCGGAAGGGCCGCGTACACCGTTCCATCTCGGGATGGACATTCCCATCCTGCTCGAAACACCGCGCTTCCTAATTCTGGACAAGCCGGTCGGTCTGGCCGTTCATCCGGGTCCGTCCACGCAGGATTCCGTTGAAACGCGGCTGGTCTCGCATCCGCGCGGGGGACCGTGGCTGGCGCATCGGCTGGATACGGATACGTCCGGCTGTCTGCTGATTGCACGGCGCAAGACGGCGCTGATCGAAGCGCAGAAAGCCTTTCAGGACCGGCAGGTCCGCAAGCTGTACTGGGCCGTTGTGGTGGGGGATCTTCCACAGGGCAGTGGTGAGATCAGCGCGCCGCTGCTGCGCCGGTCTGACGCCTCGGGCTGGCGCATGGTGGCGGACGCGAAGGGAGACGAGGCCCGCACGCGCTGGCGGGTTCTAGGACGTAGCAAAGGCCTGTGCTGGGTGGAGCTGGAGCTTCTCACGGGGCGCACGCATCAGGCCCGCATTCATTGCGCGGAACTGGGAACGCCGATCCTTGGCGATCCGGTTTATGGCACCCCGGCTCCGAATCATTCAAACATGCCCGGACTGCATCTTCTGGCGCGCAGTCTGGAGCTGAACCTGCCGTCTGACACGCTCAGCGCGCAGGCGCCTCCGCCGGAGTTCATGGCGAAGACGCTGCGGACGATGGGTTGTGGAAGTGCGGCTCAGTCCTGAACGAGTTTCAGCGTTCCGACCACACTGCGGACGATGATGTGATCGCGGCCATCGCCGACCTTGCCGGTGGCCGTGATTGTCCGGATTTCTTCTGAAGCGCCCGATTCTTTCTTCCAGTCCCCGAGCTGCACTGTGAGACCGAGGGACTGCTGAAGCGGGAGCGTCGTATCCGAGCGGCGCTGCTTCAGGATGATGTCGAATGTCCCGCCAAAGCCGTGCGGCAGGTGAAGCGTCATGTCCCCGCTGACCGTGCCAATATCGACCGTGCGCATCTGGGGTGCGGCATCGAGCGTCAGGCTCGTATCCCCGCTGACGCTGCGGATCATGGCGTCGCGGGTTGCGTGACCGATTGTCGTATCACCGCTCATGGTGCGGATGGAGACGGCACCGTCTGCATGACCCAGCGTGATATCTCCACTCGCACTGCGGATTTCGACCGCCCCGCTGGCGTGTTCCACATCCAGCGTACCGCTGAGCATATGGACGTCGATCGGGCCTTTGGACTGCCCGACATGGACGTCGCCGCTGACAGTCCGGACAGACAGGGCACCATCGGATGTCCCGATGCTGATGTCGCCGCTGACGGTTGAAAGCTTTCCACCTTCAGGCAGACTGGACTGGGAAATGTCGTCCGAAATAAGGGACTGGCTCAGCGGTGCGGCGCAGACCGGAAAGGCCAACGCGGTCCCGAGGGCGAGGACGGGAAGAGAAAGCGTGAAACGGTTCATGGGACTTTGCCTTTCCGGCGTCAGAACTGTGCAGTGGCAACGGGGCGGTTGAGCAGCGCGGCATGAACGCCCCGTGCGATCGCCCAGGCTGTGAGGATTCCCCAGGCGAGCGTCAGCCCCCATGGCACCACCATAAATACCAGCCCCAGCCCGCCCGTGATGGCGCCCAGACCTGCGACCATAAGATGAATCGTCGCGATGACCGTCAGGGCCAGCGCGCCGTACCAGAACATCCGGATCTGCCAGTCCAGTTGCGCACGTTTCAGCCCCGTCGCGAAACGGCGGCTTTTATGCGCGATCATCACCCCGATCAGGGCGGTCACGCCTGTAAAGAAACCGGCGACGTAAAGAGCATAGATCAGAAGGACCAGATCGCGTCCCGTTTCGGCGTCGTTTCCGCGACCGTAGCGATTCGCGGGTTCATAAGGGGCGTAGGATGCGTACATGAGGGAAGATTCCTCTGAGAAAAACTCGACAGCAAACCTGATGCATGAACCGTGCCAGAACAGGATTTTCCTGACCCATGGCATTTGCGGCCAGTCCGGGAGCCCGGAAACTGGCGAATTACGCCAGTTCTGACGGAAGACTATTCTGCCAAGGCGCGAAAGCGTTCCGGTAGTGGGCCGCGCCCTGCCAGAAAGCCACGCAGGCCCAGAACCAGCGAGACCAGCAGGACGATATTCCACAGAGCGAAAATGCCGATCGGCAGCAGGAAAAGAAGCTGACCGGGGCCTGAACTTCCGGGGGGCTCGCTCAGGAAGCAGGCCAGAAACAGGGCGGCACTTCCGATGATGAAGGCCACGTCATACCAGAACAGACGCACCAGCCAGTTCAGATGCATCCGCTCCACTCCGACACTCGAACGGCGCAGGAGATAGGCGAGAATGACGCCTGCCAGCAGGCTGATTCCGGTGAAGAACCGGGCGATATAGAGCGCGTAGACGAGCAGGACGCCGCCGCGGCTGATGTCACGGGAGGATGGGGAAAATTCGCTCAAGCGCGTTTCCTTTTGGAAGGTTTAAACAAAAACGCCCGACCATAGAGGCCGGGCGCATGGTCACTCGATGGTGATGCCCGAAAATGCCTAGCGGCCCAGCTTGCGGAGTTTCACACCCTGCATGAGCCGTTTTTCAATGACGGCAAGAGACATGCCCCGCGTTTCAGGAACGAAGAGGATCGTGAGCAGCAGGAACAGTGCGTTCAGCCCGGCGAAGAGCCAGAACGTACCCGCCGTTCCCAGGGTCTGCATGAGGGTCAGGAAGCTCACGCCGACCAGAAGATTGGTCATCCAGTTGGTGAAGGTCGAGATGGCGATCCCGAAATCACGTCCGCCAAGCGGCTGGATTTCGGAACACAGCACCCACATCAGCGGACCGGCCGACATGGCGAACCCGGCGCAGAAGATCATCAGCAGGAAGACGGCTGCGATCTGGGAGGACTGCGTGGTCATGCCCGTCTGGAGCAGCATGGCCAGAACACCCATGCCCAGCGCCATGACCGTAAAGCCCGCATAGAGGATCGGCTTGCGGCCCCAGCGATCGACCAGACCCACGGCCACGAAGGTCGCCAGCATGTTCACCAGACCGATGATGGCCGTGCACCACATCTGGGACTGCGCATCGAAATGTGCGGCCGCAAGAATGTTGGGCGCGTAATACATGACGATGTTGATGCCCGCGAGCTGCTGCATCATCTGAAGCATCACGCCCAGCGCCACCGAACGCCGGAAATTGGAGTTGGTGCGGAAGAGTTTGAAGCCTTCCTGTTTCGTCTCAAGCTGTTCGCGGATCGCGCGGATTTCCTTGGCGGCTTCCAGCGGATCGTCGCGCAGGTCTAGCAGGATCTGGCGGGCTTCCTTGTGGCGGCCCTGCGCCATCAGCCAGCGCGGGCTGTAAGGCAGGAACAGAACACCGATCAGGAACAGCACGGCCGGGATGCCCGCAACACCGAACATCCAGCGCCAGTTGCCGCTATAGGAGAAATACGTATCCGACAGGAAGGCGATGAAAATGCCGACCGTCACCATGAGCTGATAGGTCGAGACCATCGCCCCGCGCGCGTCTTCGCTGGCGATTTCGGACAGGTACAGCGGGGCCGTGAAGGCGGAAATGCCAACTGCGATCCCCATAACGACCCGGAAGGAAATCATGGAGGGAACCGACCAGCTCATCGCGCAGCCGATGGTTCCGACCACGAAAATCGCACCGCCCACGATCAGGGAATGTTTGCGGCCAAGCGCCTTGGACATCCAGCCCGCGCTCAGCGCCCCCGCCGCCGCACCAGCCATCATGGAACTGACGACCCATTCCAGCGCGATGGTGGAAGCGTGATATTCCTTGCCGAAAAGATCCAGCGCACCCGCGACCACACCGATATCAAGTCCGGACATGAGGCCCGCCAGCGCTGCGATCACGCCAATGGCGATGATCTTGAAGCGTGTTGCATCGAAAATGGATGTGCTGCTGTCATCCTGCGACGATGGGGTCTCTGTCATTCCGACCTGATCATTCATGTGGCAGTGCGTTCCTCTCACTCAGTCATAAAACGACACCAATATTTAACAGAGGTGTCATATACGTTACCTATAACACAAAATCGCTTATCGCGGGAGGGCGGAGCGGATTTCGCCAACCGTGAACCCGTTCCAGTTCCGCAGGGTCTGGACAGATGTTGCATCCAGAATCTCGCGGTCAGCCTCATCCACACACAAAATATCGCCGCCGAAGCGACGCATCAGGTCGGACATTGCGACCTCTGCGGCACGGTTGGCGCCGTCATCGGTTTTGATGGCCAGACCCAGTCCCAGTTCCGGCAGGGAGGCGATCATCACGCCTTCCGCGCCCATTTTCACAAAGGCCCTTGTGCCGAACCGGTCCATGATTTTCGTGTCGTAGCGCCCCGTCCCCGCGACCATGAACGGATTGGCCGCCACAGCCTCACGAAGACGTGTGGCCGCACAGAAACGCCCTTCGGACACTCCGGTTCCCGCGCCAAATCTTGCAAAACCTTTCGCGAGCGCTTTCAGCGGGACGGCATAGGTCGGCATGGAGCAGCCATCCATGCCGCGATTGGTGTCGTCATGCGGCGTATCCATCATGGCGGCGAGAACATCCGTCACGCGGCGCTGGACTTCATGGGACGGGTCGATATAGCCGGAAGGATCGACGCCCTGATCGCAGGACAGGCACACCATGCCCGCATGCTTGCCCGAGCAGTTGTTATGCAGGGGGCAGGCGTTCTGATGCGCGGCGGCCAGAGCGCGGCCTGCGGGTTCATAGGTCGGCCAGTGCGTTCCACATTCCAGCGCCGTCACGTCCCGCCCGACCGACGCGAGCATCGTCGCAGCCATTTCGGCATGGGCTTTCTCGCCACCATGCGAGGCGCAGGCCAAAGCCAGCGCATCCGGGCTCAGACCGAGACGGTCGGCTGCGCCACTCTCCACCAGTTCGATCGCCAGCAGGGATTTGACGGTCGAGCGCGGGAAGACGGCGGCCTCCACATCGCCGCAGGACCAGACCACGCCGCCATCGGCATCGACGACGACGGCCCGGCCCAGATGATGGGATTCCACACGCCCGCCGCGCGTGACTTCGGCCAGAAGGCCCGACTGTGCTGCCATATGATTACTCTCCCTGCCTCTCATGGTGTCTGTCAGGACGTTTGTGGTTCGAGCACATAGCACGGACGGCCGTCCTGGCGATCGGGGGTCAGCCAGGGCTGGATCAGGCGCCGTCGCACCCGCACCACGCCCATGTCCCCTGTCGCCGGAATGTCTGCGAGGTCTTCGGCCAGATGGGCTGCGGTGCGGAACATGAGACTGTCCGTCAGGGGCAGTCCGTTTGCCACGAAACTCCGGGCGGTTTCGGCATCCGTCAGATGATACAGAAATGCGGCGCCAGCCGGGGGCCGGAAGCTGGCCGGATCCAGAAAGCAGGCCTCGACATCCTCGGCCGCAAGATGGGTCGGCGGTGGAGTCCAGTCCAGCAGGTCCGGCTGTTGCGTATCATCCGTAGGGCGACGGAGCGATACACGGGCCGGTCGCTCGCGGCGGCGCTTCGGCAGCTTTTCGAACAGGGACGCCGGTGACGGGGAACGGCGGCCCATGATGTCTCAGCCCGCTGCGGTTTTCGGACGCCGCACCGGCGTGACACCGGCTTTCTGGCAGGCCGCGCACAGGCCTTCGATTTCAACGGTCGCGGCCTCGGCGCGGAACCCCATGCCCTGCGCCGCGCGGGTCAGAACCGGGGCAATCGTTTCCTGCTCCAGCTCCCAGGCGCGGTCACAGCCCCGGCAGATCAGGAACTGCGCACGGTGCATCCCGCCTTCGTCATGATGGTTGCAGCCATGCGGACATTCCACGGCGTGCGAGCAGCCCACGAAAGCGCTCAGCCGTTCCAGACGATGGATCAGGCTGTGTTCCAGCAGGAACTCCAGCGCCCGGTACACTGTCGGCGGAGCGGCTTTCGGATGGGCGGGGCGCAGCCGGGCAAGCAGATCATACGCGCCGGAGGGCTTTTCGCTGGACAGGATCAGGCCCAGCACCTGACGACGCGTTTCGGTCAGGCGCTGCCCGTTGCGCTGGCACCAGTCGGCCGTGTGATCGAGGCGTTGGGTGACCTCGGGCGAAAAGGTGAGCGCATCAGCGATGGCAGAAGAATCCGGCATGGTGCTCAATATGGCATTCCCGTCACGCTTTGCCGAGAGACCCGTACGCAAACATCAGGTCAGGTCGCGAACTGCCGCACCAGATCGCGGATCACGACCGGATCGGTTTCCAGCATAACCTGCCGCCGGAGCTGGTCGCAGTCTTCGAGCGTAAGCGTACGGATCAGGCGCTTCACGCGCGGCAGGGAGGCGGAATTCATGGAAAAAGCACGCAGCCCCAGACCGATCAGCAGCGCCACCACCCGGGGATCAGACGCCATCTCGCCGCAGACGGAAATCGGACGGCGTGCCCGGAGCGCCGAATCCGCAGCTGTTGCAATCAGACGCAACACGCCCGGATGAAGGGGGCTGTAGCGGTCCGCCACCATGGAATCCGCACGGTCCACGGCGAGCGTGTACATCGTCAGGTCATTGGTGCCGAGCGCCATGAAATCGGCGTGTCGGGCCAGCGCGTCCACCGTGAGCGCCGCAGCCGGAGTCTCGACCATGATCCCCAGCGGGGGCAGCGGATCGGGGAGCGTGTGTCCCTTGCGCCTGAGGCGGCGCACGACGCGATCGTAAATCTCGCGCGCGTCCACGATCTCGTCTGACGACGTGACCATCGGTAGCAGGATCCGCACCCGGCCGGGGGGAATGCCCTCCGCAGGTTCGGCGGCGCGGAGGATGGCCGCGAACTGCGTTTCCAGCACCTCTGGCACCCGGAGCAGGAGCCGCACGCCCCGCAGACCCAGCGCAGGATTGTCCCCGTCCGCGACCTGTTCCGCCAACCCAAGGCGGCGCATGCAGGCGCGGCCCTTCTCGCCACCCCAGTCCAGCACGCGGATCGTCACGGGACGGCCGTCCATGGCCTGAACGATGGCGCGATAGGCCTCCGTCTGGCCGTCTTCGTCGGGCAGGTCCTCGCGTTCGCCAAACAGGAACTCGCTGCGCAGCAGGCCGATCCCCTTCGCGCCATTGCGCAGGAGCATCGGCATTTCCGCCGGGAGTTCCAGATTGGCCGAAAGCTCGATGTCTTCGCCACTCTGAAGCTGGGCCGGCAGCCGCTTCAGACGTCCGAAAGCCCGCTTTTCCTTGACTTCGCGCTGTGCGGATTCCGCCGCCAGACGCAGTTCGCTCTCATTGGGCGAGAGCGTGACGGTGCCGAGATGCCCGTCCACGACCAGCATCTCACCTTCCTGAACCTGCGCCATGAGGTTCGGCACGGCGAGAATGGCGGGAATGTCGAGCGCGCGCAGCAGGATCGCCGTGTGATCCGCACCGCCGCCGCCCTGTGTCACGACGGCCGCGATCCGGGCCGGGTCAATCATCGCGACATCGGCCGGGCGAAGCTGCTCGGCGACCAGAACGGACCCCGGAGGCAGGCTGGAAAACGCACGATAGGAAATGCCGGTCAGGTTCCGCACCAGACGGCGTCCGATTTCCTCGAACTCACCCGCCAGACGCAGATTGGCGTCCGCTTCCTGGGTATTGTTCTCGCGCGCCACGGCCTCGGCCATGCGCGAGACCTGCAAGGCCAGCTCATGCGTGACTTCTGAAACCGCGGCCTCGGCGCAGAGTCCGTCATCGGCAATCCGGCTGCGGACCTGACGCAGCAGGCGCGACGGGCCGAGCATCCGCTCATAGACCATCAGAAGGGAGGCGATTTCCTCGCGACCTTCTTCCGGCAGTCCGACCAGCCGGTCCCGCATCTTTTCAATCTGATGGAGCGCCCGTGCGACCGCCTCATCCAGCCGGACGCCCTCGGCTTCCGGCCCGATGGCGCTGTAGCGCTCGGTGATATCGGGAAGGGGAAGTTCTTCGACACGCCCAGCCGGACCCAGCGCCATGCCGGGCGTGATGGCCTTGCCCTGAAGGAAAGCGCCAGTGCGCGGACTGCGGCGGGACGTGCGGGGAGAGCGGCTGCGGGGCGCGCGCGCAGGCGTTTCAGTCACGCTCGCCGAACCCGTCCGCGATCAGAGCCTGGAGCGCATCGAGCGCTTCGGCGGCCTGCGGGCCATGGGCGCGGAGCGTGACGTCCTGTCCTTCCCCTGCGCCAAGCATCATCAGACCCATGATCGACAGGGCGGAGACGACATTGGTGCCATGGGCAATCGTGGTCTCGGCGTCAAAACGCTCGGCTGTCGTGACGATCTTGGCGGCGGGGCGGGCGTGAAGGCCCAGATGATTGACGATGGTGACGGTGCGCGGCGGAATGGAAAGGGTCGTGTCGCTCATTCAGGGAACCAATTCAATGAACCGGCAGCGTACAGGCACGCGGCCCGCCATGGAGACAGGGGGCGGGAAGCTGTGACGCCACGGCGATATACTTCCGCCCGGCCATTGTGGCCTTTTCCACGCAGCCTGCAAGATCCAGATCCCGGCGCGTTTTCGCCAGCTTGACCAGCATCGGCACATTCACGCCCGACACGACCTCGACATGCCCCGGCTCCCGCAGCGAGAGCGCCAGATTGGACGGCGAGCTTCCGAAAATATCCGTCAGCAGCAGCACCCCGTCGCCGGTATCGAGGCGCTGGAGCAGGCGTTCGGCGGCCGGACGCAGGACTGCCGGATCATCGTCATCCGCGACACCCACCACGCCCACCTGCGTCTGCGGTCCCACGACATGCACCAGCGTTTCCAGAAGAACCTCCCCAAGACGCCCGTGCGTTACCAGCATCAGTCCGATCATACCGTTATGTCCTGTGAGGGATCCTGAGGGGGGACGGCCCAGCGCCATGATGCCAGACCCTTGCGGGCGAGTTCGCGGTGCAGGACCATCATCGGTCCGACCGGAACGGTTTTCGGCAGAATACGAGCCAGCTCTTCCACGATCGTCACCGAGCGGTGGCGCCCGCCGCTGCATCCGATGGCAATGGTCGCGTATTTCTTACCTTCCGCGACGAAGCGGGGAAGCACGAGTTCCAGCAGGCTCTGGATATGGCCAAAAAATGCAGGATAGGCCGGGTCCGACTTCACGTACTGCACCACCGCCTCATCCAGCCCGGTCATGGGCTGAAGAGCGGGATCATAATGCGGATTGCGCAGGAACCGCGCATCAAAAACCATGTCCGCCTCGCGGGGCAGACCGGACGGATAGGCAAAGGACATCAGCGCCACCGTCAGCCCCTCCCCGCCCGTATTGCCAAAGCGCGTCTCGATCAGCTGGCGCAGTTCCGGCGATGGCAGGTCGGACGTGTCAATCACCAGGTCCGCATTGGCCCGGAGCGGGGCCAGAAGTGCGATTTCCTGTTCAATTCCGGGGAGAATGGTGCCGCTGGTCACCAGCGGATGGCGGCGGCGCGTGGCGGTGAAGCGGCGCAGGAGAATTTCGGGTTCGGCCGTGGCGTACAGGAGCTGCACCGAGCAGTCGGGCAGAAGCCGGAGGCGTTCAAGCTCTTCCAGCACACGGGAGGCTTCGAACCCGCGACTGCGGACGTCGATCCCGATGGCCAGATTCTGTCCGGCCCGTGACGCAAGCGCCTGGATCAGGTTCAGGGGTGGGTTATCCACGACCTCATGACCCAGATCTTCCAGAACCCGCAATATGGATGATTTTCCCGCCCCGGACAGACCCGTCACGATCAGGATCCGACGGGAACCGTGACCATATCCGGGTAAGGAGCCAGACTCGGGATGGTTCGCCGATGCCATGTGCCACACTCTAGCCGTTTTTCTTTTTGTGCGGAACTATTTCGCATCTTCACGTTTTTGCAACGTCGCCTCCAGCTCCGGCCACCCATTCATAAGGCCCGCAGCAGGCCTTAAGGGCTGCCCTGATCCGGGCCGCCGTTCCCGGAAAACCGGGCTCCAGACGCAGCATGACCGCCCCCGTCCAGGGGTCCCGGCAGGGCTCTGGCAGACGGGGCTGCCCCTCCCCCAGACAGACCCTCAGACGCACCGTCGCCTTTATGACAAAAGGTGTCCGTAGAATTCCCACCCCCCGGACTTCGATCAGCCCCGCAAGCCGTTCGGGAGCCGAAGCCACGGCCCCGTCCAGCAGGACCCGGTCATCCGCCACGAGGTCAAACCCCGCATCCATCAGCCGCAGGGCCAGTTCGGATTTCCCCGACCCAGACGGTCCGGAAATCAGCACGCCCTCCCCGTTCCACGCCACGCAGGAGGCATGGACGGAGCCTTCGGAGGGAAATGACAGGACGGACATGATGGATTGCGACCTCCACGGGAGCGGACTAAGACCTTGGGTCGGACAGGGGCATGACGGATCCCTGACATGGAGCAGGACCACGAACCCATGGGCGCATCCTCCCCTCATCAGACCGTCACCGTACATGGAGACGAAGTCACCTGCACTGATTTCAGCGGCTTCGGACCCGATGGCGACCGGCCCGGCCGACTGTCGGATGAATGTCAGGCTGCTCTTTCGGCCATTTCGCTGGCCCTCGCCGATCATGGCCTGACCCTTGGCCATACCCGGCACGTCGCCGCCATGATCCGTGAAGGCCAGACTTTCGCCCAGTGCCAGGCCGCTCTGAACGAGGCTCTCGCTGCGGCAAAACCTGCGTTGACCCTGCGGATCGTGCAGGGCTTTCCCCTTCCCGAACAGCGCATCGCCCTAAGCCTGACCGCTACCCCACACAAATAACAGCCAAAGAGACCATTTTTTGGCGCAATACGCCGTTTTTATGGATTTTTGGCTTTGATTGTCTGTGCGGAACAGATTTCCAGCCTGGAAAACAGAAACTGGCACGCTTCCTGCATTGAAAATTTCCAGACGCCACGAGCGTCGGATTTTTCTTCAGGAGCTTCGTGCCATGATCCGCTTTTCTTCCCTTCTGCTCTGCGTTCTCGCTGCCAGCACTGTGCTGCCGCTTCAGGCCGCGAAGGCCCGGCCAGCCACTCCCGGAACGGCCAGCACGGAACTCGACGTCTCATCGCTGGATCTCAACTCCACGCAGGGCTGGCACGAGGCCACGCAGCAGATCACGAAGGCTTCCCACACCGTCTGCCAGCAGCTTCTCGATGAAAACTGGCTGATCGGAAACGATGTGGCCGAGTGCGAACAGGACGCCCTCGCCAATGCCCGGAGCAGCCTTTACGCGCTGCGGGACCAGCAGCAGGCCCGTCATCAGACCGGACATGTGCTCCTCGCCCTTTCCAACCGGAAGTGACGGCCATGCGCCGGCATATTGTTCCGGCCCTGGTCCTTGCGCTGCCTTTCGCGGCGGCGCTCGTGCCGGGCACGGTCGTCGCAGGACTGTCCTCCGGACCAGCCATCACCGTTCAGGAGGCAACCCGGATGACAGCGTCAGGGCGCGCGGGGGAGCCGCACCACGAAACAGGCGCCGCGGATCGCTCCGGACGCATCCATCCGGTTCTCGGCGAACAGATTGCCACGCAGGGCGTGAATGATCTGCCGGCTGATCGCGAGGCCGAGTCCGGAATGCTGGCCGAAGTTTTCGGTCTGGGGCCGTTCTGAATAGAAACGGTCGAAAATGCTGTCGAGTTTTCCGGGCGGAATGCCGGGGCCCTGATCGGTGATGGTGATTTCCACCACACTCCCCGTTCCCGGTCCGCTTCCGGCAATGTCGCGCGCACTGGCATGCAGGGCGATGATGCCCTTTGGCGGCGAGAACGATACCGCATTGCCGATCAGGTTGCGCAACACCTGCACCAGACGGTCTTCCACGGCCAGCGCCTTCAGCGGCGGGTCCTGATCGCGGACGTCCAGCCGGAGCACGGGATCGTCTTCCCGGCGCGTCGTCTGATGCATTTCCGCGAGAATGGAGAGCAGCGCCACGACCGAGACGGGTTCAGGGCGCACGCGGGAAAGTTCTGCGTCGATCCGGCTGGCGTCGGAAATGTCGGTAATCAGGCGGTCCAGCCGTTTGACGTCGCTGTTGATGATGCCGAGCAGTCTCTCGCGGCGTTCAGCGATCTGGATGCGCGGCAGGGTCTCGATGGCGGAGCGGATGGAGGAGAGCGGGTTCTTGATCTCGTGGCTGACATCGGCGGCAAAGCGTTCGATGTCATCCATCCGCGCCCACAGCGCCAGCGCACTGCCGCGAAGCGAGCGGGCCAGCACACCAATCTCGTCGCGCCGCGCCAGAAGCCGTTCGGGCACCAGATCCTTGCGGCCATCCGTCTCGCGCATGTCATTGGACGCACGCGCCAGCGTCAGCAGCGGACGGGCGATCGTCAGCGACAGATACCATGACAGCAGGACCGTCACGACCAGCGCCGCCAGAACCAGCGAAAGGATCGAGGAGCGGACGGCAAAGAGCGTGCGATCCACTTCCGGCGCATGACGGGTGAGCTGGATTTCGCCGACCGTCACGCCATCGCGCACAACCGGTTCCACGACCGTCACGACAAGCTGATGGTCCTTCGTCCGGCGGATGAAGGGCGGCAGCTCGGCCTGGGAATGAAATGGCTGGGCGTCGTGCGGGCCGTCCATTGCGGCGTCGTTGGTGTCGAGCGTCACTTCTTCGCTGGAGGTCAGTGGCAGGAGCGACAGCAGCCAGTCATAGAAGCTTTCAAGGAAATTGTTGCGGGGCGGCTGCCATGATCCGCCATCGGCCGGCTCGGAGGCTGCATGATCCTCCTTGCCCCGCGAGGCCGTGCGGCTGTCCACGACGAGCTTGCCGTCGGGGTCGAACAGCAGGGCATGCGCGTTGGGGCTCGGCTCGGTCAGGCGGGCCAGCAGCGGGCGGGCCTGCGCAACGTCCAGTTCCAGATTGCCGCCGGGGGCAGGATGGCCGGACGCATGCGCGCTCACCCGGACGGCGGACTGGCCGAGGGCTCCGGCGTAAATATGGGCCTGTTCGCGCAGGGCGTTGACGTCGGTTTCCAGCAGGCCGTTCTGGAACTGGTCCAGAAACAGCAGCGTGACGGCCAGAAGGGCGAGCGGCAGGGCATTGAGCAGGAGGATCCGCACCAGAAGCGGGGAGGCCAGACGCCGCCGCGACAGGGACATTTCCGAGGCCTGACGCGGCCGCAGGCGCTTCAGGATTTTTGCCCTGACTGTTCGCAGGGACTCGCCCAACCCCGCACGCGCCGATTCGGCACGCTGGCGGTCCCGGCCCTGTTCGAGCCGGTCGGCGTCCAGCGCCTGACCTGTCGGGAAGGAAGCGGAGTCCTCGTCCACGCGCGCTTACTCGTCCCGGTAACGGTAGCCGATGCCGTACAGCGTCTCGATCTGGTTGAACTCGTCGTCCACCTGCCGGAACTTCTTGCGGACGCGTTTAATGTGGCTGTCGATCGTGCGGTCATCGACATAGATATTGTCGCCATAAGCCGCGTCGATGAGCTGATCGCGCGACTTCACCATCCCCGGCCGCAGAGCGAGTGCCTTGACCAGCAGGAACTCCGTAACCGTCAGCGCGATGTCCTGTCCGCCCCACAGGCACTGGTGACGCGTCTCGTCCAGCGAAAGCTGGCCGCGCACGATGGCGGAGCCGACGGCTGCGACACCCGTGGCTTCGGCCCGGCTGGCATCCTGACGGCGCAGCAGGGCACGGATGCGCTCGATCAGCAGACGCTGGGAAAACGGCTTGGTGATGTAGTCATCCGCGCCAAGACGCAGGCCCATGAGCTGGTCCAGCTCTTCGTCCTTGGACGTCAGGAAAATGACCGGCAGGTTGGAGCGCGAGCGCAGGCGCTGAAGCAGTTCCATGCCGTCCATGCGCGGCATCTTCACATCCAGAACCGCAAGACTGACGGGGCGCGAGGTGATGCCCTGCAGCGCGCTTTCGCCATCGGTATAGGTGTGGACGGTAAATCCTTCCGCTTCGAGCGTCATCTGGACGGAGGCGAGAATGTTCCGGTCATCGTCCACCAGCGCGATGATCGGCGCGGCGGAGGCTCCGGTCGGCGTCTGCGAGGCAGGCGCGGGCGGCGCGTAGGGGGTTCGGGGCGTCTCCATGAGGGGTCCGTCTGCTGAGAACTGTTGCGGCTTTTTACCTATAACCCATGATCCATGATGGCGGAAAATAGGCTTTTCAATGACATGATGCGTCGCTATGCGACAGCGCAACCCTTGTCTTTGAGACAATCAGCGTTATCTCCTGAAGAAGAACGGGGCCGCATGACGGCCCGTCCCATAGCAGAAGGTCGTGACATGACAGACCACAACGCCTCGCCGGAAACGGCCCACGACGTGCCTGAACAGGGCGTCGAGACCTCCGGCACCGACACTCCGGGCATGAACGAGACCGGCGGTGAAACGCTGGAAGAGACGACGCCGGAAGCCCGGATCGAGGCTCTTGAAGCACAGGTTGCCGAACTGAAGGACCGCTGGGTCCGTTCCGAAGCCGAAAGCCAGAACATCCGCGCCCGCGCCAAGCGCGACATCGAGGATGCACGCCAGTACGCCATCCAGAAATTCGCCCGCGACGTGGTCGAGGCCGCCGAGAACCTCCAGCGCGGTCTGGCCTCCCTGCCTGCCAGGACGGAAGGCGAGGACGTCCTCATCACCAAGCTGCGTGAGGGAATCGAAGGCACTGAGCGGTCCTTCATCAACATTCTCGAGCGCCACGGCATCACCTGCGAGGACCCGACCGGAAAGCCGTTCGACGCCAACCTGCATCAGGCGATGGCGGAACAGCCGTCCGACCAGCATCCGTCGGGCCATGTCATGCAGTCCTGGACGCCGGCCTGGCTGCTCAAGGGTCGTCTGCTGAAGCCGGCCATGGTCGTGGTCGCCAAGGGTGGCGCACAGGCCGCACCTCAGGGCGTCGACAAGACGGTCTGAGTCCTTTCCCCAAAGGACCGAAATCCCACGTCCGGGATTTCTTTGCGGAACGGCGACCGGGAATGGTTGGCGTTCCGCAACACCCTGCTAAAGTCGGCTCATGAGTCGCATTCTTGTCATAAAGCTCGGCGCCCTGGGCGATTTCGTTCAGGCTTTTGGAGCTTTCGCGTCCATCCGGGCCGCTTTTCCCCATGCCACACTGACCCTCCTGACCACCGCACCCTTCGCGGATCTGGCCCGCGCTGCGCCGTGGTTTGACGACATCCTGACGGATGACCGCCCGTCGATGGGCAATCTGCCGGGACTGTGGCGGCTGTCGCGGAAACTGCGCGGCTATGACCGGGTCTTCGATCTTCAGACCTCGGGGCGTTCGAAAACCTATTTCCGTCTCGCGGGGCAGCCCGCGAACTGGTCCGGAATCTCGGACGGCTGCTGCCATCCGCACGGCAATCCGTCACGCAATGACATGCACACGCTGGCCCGTCTGGACGACCAGCTTCATGACGCCGGTGTCACACCCCTGCCCCGCAGCGTTCCGCGCTGGCTTGAAGGGCATGGGCCTGACATCGCAGCGCCCTATGCCGTTCTGGTCCCGGGTGCCGCACCTCACCGCCCCCAGAAACGCTGGCCCAGCTCCCGCTTTGCCGAAATCGCCAATGCCCTTGCGGCAAAGGGGATCAGACCGGTCATCGTGGGAACTGCGCCCGAAACGCCGCTGGCTCAGGACATCCTGCGCGCCTGCCCTGACGCGCTCGACCTGACGGGCCGGACCACACTCGTGGAACTGGCTGGCGTGCTGGACCGGGCGCAGATCGTGATCGGCAATGATACCGGCCCGATGCATCTGGCTGCTACGATGGACACGCCCTGCATCACGCTGTTCGGCCCTGACAGCGATCCGCGCCTGACAGCCCCCCTCACGCCCACGGCCGGACGGACGGAGCTGATCGTGGTGCCCGATCTGGCGATGCTGCCAGCCTCCCGGGTCGAAACCTGCATCGAGGCAATGCTGGCCCAATGATCCGCGTCCGCTGCGTCATGATGCAGAAGAACGAGGCGACCCTGCTGGAGCCCTGGATTCTGTGGCACGCGGCGATCTTCGGTTTTTCCAACCTGACCGTCATCGACAACGGTTCAACCGATCCAGCCGTTCTGGACATCCAGACGCGCTATGAAAGCAAAGGTGTCCGGATCGTCCGGGACCATGCCTCCCCCACGGATTTTCTGCATAAGGGAGACGTCATTGCCGGGATTATCCGGCAGTGGGATGCGGAAAATGCCTGCGATTTTGCTGTCCCGCTGGACTGCGACGAGTTTCTGACCGTCTTTCTGGATCAGCTTTCGCTCGATCCGGAGATCATCCGGCGACAGTTCGATTATCTGGTGCAGGAAAACGCCACTTTCGTCACGGACCGGCTGTTGCTGAATGTGCCGGAAGCACCGGATTACTATCTGCCGCAGATCGTACGGCGCGGGCTGTTCCGGGCGCACACGATCGTCAGTCTGGACCGGGGGTTTCACAACCCGCAGAGCATTTACCCCGAACGCTACGTCCGTACGCCGTTCGTGCATCTCCATTTTCACAACCGCCCGGACTATGAAGACATCCGCCGTTTCGCCCGCCAGAAGCTGGCCGCTTCGGAAACCGGCGAGCCGCTGGAACACCCCCAGGACGGCACTCATCTGCACTTCTATTTTGACACAAACTCCGAAGATTTCGCCGCTGGTTACCGCCCTGTTCCGAATATCTACGCCCCACTGATCGCACAGCGCCTGCGGGAGCTGGGCGTTAATCCGGACGTCCTGCTGGGCACAGGCAAAAACATTCCGCATCCGCCGCTCGACATCCCTTCGGGCTTTGCCGCGCATCGGGCACGGGAGGACGGCCAGCAGCACGAATACCGGGTGTTCGATCCGATATTCTATGCCGAAAACAATCCGGACGTAGTGCAGGATGCCTATTACGGGATCTGGCCACTCATCCATTATCTCAATTGTGGATGGGACGAAGGGCGGCAGTCCGATCCCGGCAATCTCCCCTCCCTTGTACTCCAGATGGACAAAGCGACCTGAAAAGGGCCTGTCTGTCCGACTGGGGGTTGCAGCGCGGCGGGGATTGAGGCCATTTACCGGTTCATTTTTCGGCAGAGCGATCTGCCGTTCCCACTCGCACAGGAGCGATCTCCATGCCCGCAATCACACTCCCCGACGGAAGCGTCCGCACATTCGACGGGACTGTGACGGGCACGACGATCGCAGCTTCCATCGGGCCGGGCCTCGCCAAGGCCGCCATGGCGATGGAAGTGGACGGCAAGCCCGTCGATATCAGCACCGAAATCAGCAGCGATGCGTCCGTAAAGTTCGTCACCCGCAAGGATGAGGACGCGCTGGAAATGATCCGCCATGATGCGGCGCATGTTCTGGCCGAGGCCGTGCAGGCCCTGTGGCCTGAAACGCAGGTCACGATCGGGCCGAGCATCAAGGACGGGTTCTACTACGATTTCTCCCGCGAGAAGCCGTTCACGCCTGAAGACTTCCCGGCCATTGAAGAGAAAATGCGCGAGATTGTGGCGGCCAATACGCCGTTCGTCCGCGAGGTCTGGGACCGTGACGAAGCCATCCGCTTCTTCGAAGAGAAGGGCGAGGACTTCAAGGCGCAGCTCATTCAGGATCTGCCGGAAACCGAACAGATCTCGATCTATCGTCAGGGCGAATGGCTCGACCTGTGCCGTGGTCCGCATCTGCGCACCACCGGTGATGTCGGCACGGCGTTCAAGCTCATGCGCGTGGCCGGGGCCTACTGGCGCGGCGATCACCGCAACCCCATGCTCACCCGCATTTACGGCACCGCATGGCGCGACAAAAAGGAGCTGGACGCCCATCTCCTGCGCCTTGAAGAAGCCGAGAAGCGCGACCATCGCCGCATCGGGCGCGAGATGGACCTCTTCCACATTCAGGAAGAAGCCGTCGGGCAGATCTTCTGGCATCGCAAGGGATGGCGCCTGTACACTGTCCTTCAGGACTACATGCGTCGTGCGCAGGAGCGGAACAACTACGAGGAAGTCCGCACCCCGCAGCTCGTGGACCGCGCCCTGTGGGAAGCCTCGGGTCACTGGGACAAGTATCGCGAGAACATGTTCATCGCGACCGTCGAGGACGAAGACAAGACCCTCGCACTCAAGCCCATGAACTGCCCGTGCCATGTGCAGATCTTCCGTCACGGCCTGCGCTCCTATCGTGAGCTGCCGCTGCGGATGGCGGAATTCGGCGCGTGTCACCGTTACGAACCGTCAGGCGCGCTGCATGGCATCATGCGCGTGCGCGGCTTCACGCAGGATGACGCCCATATTTTCTGCACGGACGACCAGATCGCGGACGAGACCGCGAAGTTCGTGAAGATGCTGGCGGAAGTCTATTCCGACCTCGGATTCGAGAGCTTCCGCGTGAAGTTCTCGGACCGTCCGGAAACGCGGGCGGGCTCGGACGAGGTCTGGGATCGTGCGGAAGGTTCACTCAAGACAGCCTGCGAGATCGCGGGCGTCGAATATGAGTACAATCCGGGCGAAGGCGCGTTCTACGGTCCGAAGCTCGAATTCGTGCTGACCGACGCCATCGGCCGTGACTGGCAGTGCGGCACGCTTCAGGTGGATTACGTCCTGCCGGAACGTCTGGATGCGTCCTATATCGGCGAGGACAGCAACCGTCATCGTCCGGTCATGCTGCATCGCGCGATTCTCGGCAGTTTCGAGCGCTTCATCGGCATCCTGATCGAGCAGTATGCCGGCAAGTTCCCACTCTGGCTGGCGCCGACCCAGGTTGTCGTGGCGTCCATCGTCTCCGATGCCGGCGACTACGCCAACGAAGTGGCCGCGACGCTCAAGGCCGCGGGACTCCAGGTCGAGACCGACACCCGCAGTGACAAGATCAACGCCAAGATCCGCGAACACAGCCTTGCGCGCGTTCCGGTCATCCTTGTGGTCGGTCGTCGCGAAGCCGAAGAGCGCAAGGTCGCCATGCGGCGTCTGGGCGGCGCGGCACAGGAGATCCTGTCCCTCGACGACGCTGTTGCGGCCCTTACGAAAGAGGCTCAGGCCCCTGACATTGCGCGCTTTGCAAAGGATTGAACGTAATCCCCTTGCACCGGGCGTAAGGCAGGACTATGTGCTGAAGGAACGGGATCGGGAATGGCCGTATCCCGCCTTTCTTCGTGAAGGCGGATGCTGGCTACCGGACCCGAACGAAACTGATGACAGGAGCTGACCATAGCTAGACCGCCGATGCAGGCCGCGCCCACCCGTGAAGGACCGCGCGTCAACGAGGAAATCCGTGTTCCGCAGGTTCGTCTGATTGACGAAGAAGGCGAAATGCAGGGCGTCATGACGACCCGGGATGCCCTGATGCGCGCTTTTTCGGTGGGTCTCGACCTTCTGGAAATCAGCCCCACCGCTGTTCCTCCTGTCGTGAAGATTCTCGACTACGGCAAGTTCAAGTATGAGCAGCAGAAGAAGAAGAACGAAGCCCGCAAGAAGCAGAAGGTCATTGAGATCAAGGAAGTGAAGGTTCGTCCCGGTACGGGCGAGCATGACTTCCAGACAAAGCTCAAGGCCATTCACAGCTTTCTTGACGAAGGCGACAAGGTCAAGATTTCCCTGCGCTTCAAGGGCCGTGAAATGGCCCATCAGGAGCTGGGCATCAAGATGCTTGAGCGTATCCGGCAGGAAGTCGAGGAAAAGGCGAAGGTGGAGCAGATGCCCCGCCTTGAAAACCGCCAGATGCTGATGGTGATCGCGCCCCGCTAAGGGATGCTTTCATTCTGCACAAAAAAAACCGGCCGCGTCCCGAAGGAAGCGGCCGGTTTTTTTTGTGCCTGCTTTTCAGGCCGCCTCGGCTTCAAGGTTCGTGCGATAGAGGGCCACGAACTGCCGCAGCATGTTCGTGATCTCGACGACCGGGGTCTCCCAGTCCCCCGAACGGGGCTGGCGGAAAATCCGCATACTCGGATACCAGGGCGTCGTCGTGCCAGTTTCGCCCCAGCGCCAGCAGGAATCGCTGCGTGAGATCATCCAGACCGGCAGGCCGAGTCCGCCCGCCAGATGGACCATGGATGTGTCGACACTGATCAGCAGGTCCACGCCATAAAGCCGTGCGGCCGTATCGGCGAAATCCACGATCCCGTCCGTCACGTCAATCACGGGCAGACCCGTTTCGGCCATCTGATGCTTTGGCATGCCAAGCTGAAAACTGACGAAGCGGATGCCCTCCACCTCCATCAGGGGCGCGAGCTTCTCCAGCCGCACGCTCCGCCGGCGATCGACCTGCGTGGCGACAGGATCATGAGGGCGGGGATCTCCGCTCCAGACCAGACCGACGATCAGGTCCGGCTGGGTCATATTCTCCGTCAGGCTCTGTCGCAATGCGCCTCCCTGCCGCTCCTGTTCCCCGACCGGGACGGACAAATAGGGGCAGCCGGGCAGCGTGGACGGCGTCATTTTCAGTCGCAGTGGCAGACCAGCCATCGGACAGTGCAGATCCAGATGAAGTGACGGGTCGAGCACCGAGACGACCTGATCAACGCCCTCCACCCCCTCCAGAATCCGGACAAGGGGAATGGGAACCTGCACCACAACCCTCGCCCCGCGCGTCTTGAGCTGCGATGCGAAACGGATGAACTGGAGTGTGTCGCCATAACCCTGTTCATGATGGATCAGGATCGTCTTGCCATTCAGGTCCTCGCCTTCCCATTGCGGGACGGCAAGATCCGTACGCGGCGTCTGGGAACACCGCCAGCGCCATTCGTATTCACGCCATCCAGACTCGAAATCGCCCATTTTGAGCAGACTGACAGCGCGACCGAAACAGCAGACAGCATTTTCAGGCTCAAGGGCGATGGCCTGATCATAATATGGCAGCGACTCCGCGCTTCGCCCCAGACCCTGAAGGACGTGACCGATATTGTTAAGGGCAGGCACATGACCGGGACTGAGCTTCTCGCCGGTCAGGGCACTTTCAAGTGCCCTGTCGAACGCCCCTTTTCGCGCCAGAACCATACTGAGGTCGACGTGATAATGGGCGTCCGATGGCTTTTGCTGGATCGCGACCTTCAGCGCCCTTTCCGCCCCGTCCAGATCACCGCCCGACAGACAGACAATGCCCAGACGATGCCAGATCCGCGGGGAATTGACGTCCAGATGCAGGCTCTGGAGATAGAACTTCCGGGCCTGATGCCAATCCCGGAAACGCTCGTACAGGCATCCTGCCAAAAACGTGGAATGCGCATCCTGAGGGAGGGTCTGGATGCCTTCATGCAGCTTTTCGAGCGCAGCAGGGATGTCGCCTGCGTCTCCAAGAGCGAGAATGTCCTGCGCCAGCAAACGGAAAGAGTTGGGCATGAAGGCTCCTTTTTTTCCGTGGTAGCGGACGCCTCCTAAGAAACCCTTAAATTGCTACGTTTTTCTGCCCCGATCCGCATGTCAGCGTTCCAGCTTCCGTGTCAGACGCTGTAGCAGAGGGCGGACCCGCAGGAATTTCCCATAACCCCATTGCAGGACGGCCAGAACAGCCGGATTCCGCGCGGCCAGACCCACCGGGCGCAACAGGGGAATGGCGCGCCACATGGCAGCGAAGGCTGCGGCACCCTCATAAAGATGCCCGTCCTCCTCGGCATGAAAGCGGGCCAGCAGCGTGGCCCGGTCCAGCGGACAGGACTGGGCCGACTCCAGATTGATGAAACGGATGGCGCCACGGCGATCCAGACGTTTCATCAATGCGATTTCACGCCGGCACAGCGGGCATCCGCCATCGAACCAGACCGTCACCATGACGGGCAACGCCACGGCAGAGAGATTTTCATGGCGACAGTTCGGCCTGCACGAAGACATTCACGCGGATGGTCTGCTCGTCCGGGCTGCGCTGCGGGGGGGCGGAATCGGCCATACGGGCCGCCATGAGCATCATGGGGCGCGGGCCGGGTTCCTCATAGGAAATGCGGATGTTTTTCAGGCGCGCCAGGCGCAGGCCAAGGGTCTGCGCGCTCTGCTCCGCCTGCGGGCGGATTTTTTTGAGGGCTTCCGTGCGGGCGTCCTGAAGCAGGCGATTCCGGGTGGCGTCATCGAGGGACCAGTCCAGCCCTTCCAGCATCAGGGACTGCGCCTGGAGCTGTCCGGCCAGACCGAGAAGCCGCACGGAATCCTGCCCGCTGAGTTCGAGCTCCTGCCGGGCCGCCCAGCTTTTGGGGCCATGTTCGGGCGCATTTTCGTAAATGGAGTATCCGCCCGCCTTCGTCACGATTCCGTCCTGACCGCCAGCCAGCTTCATCGCCGCGGCCATCCGGGTGTTCACGTCCTTCTGGGCGGTTGCGGCGGAGGGGCTGTCGGAACGCACCGAGAGGCGAACCGTCAGCTCCGTTGGGACGGCATGGGCCGTTCCCATGACGCTGAAATCAAGCTGGGTTGTCGTATCCTGCTGCATGTCGGCTGCCTGTGCGGTGGAAAAGGCTCCCGTGCCGGACAGGGCGACGGGTGAAAGGACCAGAGCGGCGGCCAGAAGCGGGCCAGAGCGCGTCATGGACCGGGTCAGGGAAAAACGGGTCATCGGATCTCCTGAAAAACAGGTGTCGGGGGACGTCCGGAGTAGTGTCAGCGCGGTTCCGGAGCGTGTTTCAGCAGAACCAACGCCCGGCGCAGGCGTTCGATCCCCGCGCGGACATGCCCCTGCGAGCAGAGCAGGTCTCCCTGCGCGCGCAGGTGACGGGCATCTTCCATGGTTCCCAGCGGGATGGCGGCAGGCGGGGCTGCCAGTCGCGTGTCCACGTTTTTGCGCAGTCGGGCGCAGTATTCCGCGTTCTCTGACGTCACCGTAATGGCATCGTCGGAATGTCCCGGCGGCAGATGCTGCACCGGACGCAGGACCGGCGCCGCGGCCAGACAGCCGAGCAGACAGAAGGCCGGAAGAACGGTCGGTGAAGACAGGGAGAAGCGCATCACGGACTCTGTAGCCCATTCCAGCTAAGCGCAGGGTGGGGCCTGGATGAAACTTCCGTCATCCCTTTCGTGAAACAGCAGGCACGACCGGCAGCAGAAGCGTCGCGAACAGGCCCGGCTGCCCGGCCTTCAGTTCCAGCGAACCGCCATGCAGGCTCATCACGGCCTGCACCAGCGAGAGACCAAGCCCGGCACCCGGCGTATTCCGAGCTGTTTCGGCGCGAAAAAACCGTTCCGAAGCGCGGCTCAGATCATCCTCGCTCATGCCCGGTCCCTGATCTGCAACCGTGATGGCCAGACGTTCGCCCTCCATTCCGACCGAGAGGGTAATGGTGGTTCCGGGGGGGGCGAACTTGATGGCGTTGTCCAGCAGATTGGCCACGGCCTGTTGCAGCAGATGCGGATCGCCGTTAACCGGCTGGACCGCCCCTGCCCTGAAGTCCAGTTGCAGCCCAGCATCCTCGACGGAGGCCTCATAGAGCTCGCTCAGACCTTCCAGCAGCGGACGGATGTCCAGAACCGTGAAGGCGGCCCGTCTGGCCCCGGCTTCAAGCTGGGCGATTCTCAGCAGGGCTTCGAAAATCGACGTCACTCGGTCGAGATCCATGACCGCACGGTCGATGGCGGCGTGAAGCTCCTCGGCGGAGGTGGCGGTGCGGTTGGCATCTTCGAGCCGCGCGCGGGCCCGGGCGATCGGCGTGCGCAGGTCGTGGGCGATGGCGTTGGAGACCTGTTTGACGCCATCCATCAGGCGGTTGATCCGCTCGAGCATGGTGTTGACGGTCTGGCCCACCAGATCGGTTTCATTGCCGGTCAGCGGGATACGCTGGCTCAGATCGCCCTGCGCCACAGCCGCCGTGGTGCGGGCGATGGAGCGGACAACCTGCCGGAAGATCCTCCGGATGGCGAGCGCCCCGCCCGCCGCCAGAAGCGAGACCATGATCCAGGCCCAGATCAGCGTATCGGTCAGGACGTGGCGAACGAGCTGTCGCCCACGGACATCGCGCCCGACGATCATCCGGAACCCCTGCGTCAGGGGGTAGGCATGCATCTTGGCGTTGGTGCGGAAGCCGTCGCGCTTGATGGCCAGTTCGTAAAATTCGTCCGTCCGGGTGATGACGACGGGCCAGCCGGGTAGGTTCCCGGCGAATTTGCGACCATCCGGACCAATCAGGAGATACAGTTCGTCATCATCGACGTTCTGGTCCAGCCGGTCCTGAATGGCGAGGCTGAGCGCGGAAGGTCCCCCCTGCGCCCAGCGATGGGACAGATCGAGGGCATCGACCTGCACTGCGACCTCGACCTGATGGTCGAGCTGGCCGGTCGTGTTCCACCAGATGAAGGACAGGAACGCCCCGGCCGAGATCACGAACACCAGCCCATAGGCCAGCGCGAAGTTGAGCCCGGCCGAACGGATCGGCCAGCGCAGGCGCCGTTTCAGAAGCAGACCGAAACAGCGGACCTTGCGCAGCAGCATGCGCAATCAGTCCGCCCGCAGGATGTAGCCGGCGTTGCGGATCGTGTGAATCATGGGCTTGTCGAACGGTTTGTCCACTTTCTGGCGCAGCCGGGAGACATGCACGTCGATCACGTTGGTCTGCGGGTCGAAATGGTAGTCCCACACGCGTTCGAGCAGCATGGTGCGGGTCACGACCTGCCCGGCATGACGGATCAGGAACTCCAGCAGACGGAACTCGCGCGGCTGAAGGTCGATCTTCTCCCCCCCGCGTTTAACGGTGCGTGACAGCAGATCCATTTCCAGATCGCCCACCACAAGCCGCGTCTGCGGCGCGCTTTCGGGGCGGCCACGACGGCCCAGCGCCTCGACACGCGCCAGAAGTTCGGAGAAGGCGAAGGGCTTGGTCATGTAGTCGTCGCCGCCGGCCTTGAGGCCAGCCACGCGCTCGTCCACATCCGCCAGCGCCGAGAGCAGCAGGACCGGCGTTGCGTTCTTCTGCCCGCGCAGGGTTTCCAGAATCCGCAATCCGTCGATGCCGCCCGGCAGCATCCGGTCCAGGATCACGACGTCATAATTCTCGCTGACAGCCAGAAACAGGCCGTCCTTGCCGTTATCCGCCTCATCCACAACATGCCCGGCCTCCCGCAGCCCCTTGAGCACGAAAGCACGGACAGTAGGATCGTCCTCGACCAGCAGGATACGCATCGTTGTCTTTCTTCCTTCCGAACGCAGTCTTGCCGTTCCTGTGGGGAAGAATACCGGCTTGAGAGTTGCCGTCAAAGGCGATCGTTACAGAAAGGCGCGTCTAGCGAGGGATTGCGTTGTCGAAATCGTCCTGCTGTGCGTCGCGCAGAGAGGATGCGCTGATCGGGCCCCATGAGAACGGGGAGGCTTCCGAAAGTCCGTCCCGATAGCCGCTATGTTCCTGTGAGGGAGGAACGGGACTGCATCCGGCAACGGTGCCCAGCGCGACAACAGCGCACAGGCCGAGGCGGAGCATTCTGCCGGACAGCGGCTCAGTCATCCGCATCCTGCGGACGCGGGCCGATATGGATGGGCAGCGTGAGGGACTGTCTGCCGCGCTGGATCCGAAAAGACAGGGTCATACCCGGTCGGGCCGCTGCGATACTGCGCAGGAGCATCCGCGCGCTGGTGACGGGCACATTGTCCACCTGCGTCACGATATCGCCGCGTCGCAGGCCACCCTTCTGGGCCGGGCCGCCGTTATCGACGCCCGCGATGCCGATGGCGGTGTCACCATCATCCAGCGTAATGCCGAGCCAGCCATGTTCGGCATGGCCGGTCGCCTCGATTTCCGCGACGATGGGAGCGACGATTTCGGACGGGATGCCAAAGCCGATCCCCACAGAGCCACCCGCCGGGGTCACGATGGCAGCGTTCACCGCCACGACCTGTCCACGCATGTTGAAGGCCGGACCGCCAGAATTACCGGGATTGATCGGGGCGTCGAGCTGGATGAAATCATCGAGCGAACCGATCCCCAGATCGCGCCCGACGGCCGAGACGATACCCGCCGTGACGGATGACCCGAACCCGAACGGATTGCCCGCAACGAGAATCCAGTCCCCGATATCGGTCTGCTGACTGTCGCCCCAAGTGACGTGCGGGAGCGGCTCGGGGCTGTCGACCTTGATGACGGCGATATCCGTCAGCGGATCGGCACCCAGCAGACGCGCCGGCATTTCATGCCCGTTGGAGAGTGAGACCACGACCTTGTCCGCTCCGCCCACAACATGGCGGTTCGTAACGATGATGCCGGAGGGATCGACGATGAAGCCCGATCCGGCGCCGACCATTTCCTCCTGCTGGCGCTTCATCCGGTCCCGATAGCGCTTTTCCAGCGGCGTACCCCGGATCTGCGGCGGAATGTGGTCGTGTCCGTCCGGGCTGTTCTGGGTGATGGCGATGTTGACGACGGCCGGGATGACCTGCCGCACCAGCGGGGCAAAGCTCAGCGGGCCGTATTTGACCAGAAGCGGCGGCAGAGCGGGCGCGGGCGCGGGAACCACGGCGGGCTGTGTGGGGATGCCCTGTGCGTCGGTATTCTCGCCCGCAAGCATGCGATCGGGAATGATGGTCGGAAGCATTTTGGGCGCTGGTGCCTGCATGACCAGCGGTTTCTGCGGCCGCACCACGGCGTGCGAGACCGGCTGCACACTATTCCCATGGCCGCGCAGGGCCAGCATCAGCCCCACCGTCACGACAGTGGCTGTTCCGGCACCGATCGCAGCAGCCTGCAGGGTGCGGTTCATGGGAAACAGGACAGGAACATCGTCATATCCATGCTGCTAACACAGAATTGTTCCACATCCTAAGATCATGGCAAAGATCCTGCCGAATCAACGCCTCGGGCGGGGTTTGGGGGGCTCGGCAGTGGCGGGATCTTCGGGCCAGTCATGGCGGGGGTAGCGCCCGCGCATGTCCCGGCGCATATCGGCCCAGCTTCCTTTCCAGAATCCTGCCAGATCAGCCGTGATCGCCTGCGGGCGACCGGCCGGGGACAGCAGCGCGCATTGCAGGGCAAGTTGCCCGTCCGCGAGCGGAGGCGTCTGGGCCGTGCCATAGAAAGCCTGCGCGCGGGCCGAGACCGTGGGGACCGCGCCGGTATAGTCAATGTCATGTGTGCTGGCCTTGAGCGTCAGGCGCGGCGGGAGCTTGCGGTCCAGCGCGGCGAGATCGGCATAGTCCAGACGGGCGCGCAGAATGGAGAGCAGGTCCAGCGCCTTGACCTGAGACAGCCGGTCACACCCCGCCAGATACGGCTCCAGCCAGTCGAGCGAGACCCCCAATCCGTCATCGGACAGATCCGGCAGATGCGGCGCATAGGTCGCGCGGGCATGGGTCACGCGGGCCTGAAACTGACGCCCGGCCTCCGTCCAGGTCAGAGCCTGCGCCGGATTCGTGGCGATCTGCTGCATCAGGAGCGTCTGCGCTTCCTCGGGGCTGATCTCGCCGTTGCGATCCCGCAGGACCAGCGCGCCCAGACGGAGCCTGCGACGGGCGATGATGCGGCCGGATGTGCCGTCCAGCGTCGTTTCCACCTGCTCGCGGGTGCGGTCCAGCAGGGTCCGGGGCAGGTTTTCAGCATCCAATGGGGCGGCGAGCGTGATTTCCGTGGAGGTCCGGGTATGGAACGCTGCCCCGGCCAGCAGCTTTTCGCGCGCCAGCGGATCATTGGCGGAAACGCGGGCACTCCCCCCGCCCGCCAGCCGGAAGCGACCGAGTTCGCCCGCCGCCTGTGCGACACGATCCGGAAAGCCGGCGGCCAGCAGAGCGCCTGCGTGATCCGGCAGCGGCATCAGGGGCACGTCCCGTTCTCCCATACGGCGCAGGAAGCGTTTGGCGGACTGACGCATATGGAACAGGCTGGCCCGATCCGCGCGCGGATCGTCACGCTCGAACAGGGCGAAGCGAACGCGGATATCAGCGCCTGACGTATTTCCTTGGGCAGGACCGGACGGGCGGTTCGGGCGCGGGCGGAGTGGGTCACGCTCTTCCAGCAGGGCCGCCAGACAGGCCGCTGTCACGCGCTCCGGCAGCGTGCGGGCGGCGCAGAGCATCGCGGCCAGACGCGGATGCGTGCCGAGGGATGCCATGCGCTTGCCAAGCGCCGTGATACGGTTGGCGTCGTCGAGCGCGCCGAGTTCGCGGAGCAGTTCGCGGCCCCCCGCCAGAACGCCCGTCGGCGACATGTCCAGCAGCGGCAGACTGTCCGGAGCCGTTCCCATGACCTCCTGCGACGCGGCCGTGACAAGCGCGAAATCCGTCAGATCAGCGACGAGGATTTCCGGGGCGTCCTGCGGGCGCAGGCTGCGCTGCGTCATTTCCGACCACAGACGGATGGCGATGCCCGGAGACTGCCGCCCCGCACGGCCCGCGCGCTGGGTGGCGGTGGCGCGGGAAATCTTCAGCGTTTCCAGCCGCGACAGGCCGGTATTCGGGTCAAGACGCGGGGCACGACGCAGACCGCCATCCACCACAATCCGCACCCCCGAGACGGTGACGGAGGTTTCAGCAATGGACGTCGCCAGCACGACGCGGCGCGTGTCGGACGGGGCGATGGCGCGGTCCTGATCCTCGGTCGTCTGTTCACCATGCAGCGGGAAAACCGGGACCGTGCCGTCCAGAAGCGCCTGTGTGCGGCGAATTTCGCCAACGCCGGGCAGGAAGGCGAGGATGTCACCGTCTTCTTCTGCCAGGGCCTGACGGATCGCACGGGCGCAGGCTTCGGGGAGGTCGCGCAGATAGGGAATGTCGCGGGTATGACGGATGTCGATGGGGAACTGCCGGCCCTCGCTCTCGATCAGCGGAGCGTTCATCAGCGTCGTGAAAGCGCGTCCGTCCGGTGTGGCGGACATGGCCAGAATCCGCAGGTCCGGCCGCATTTCGCGCTGCATGTCCAGACAGAATGCCAAGGCCGCATCCAGATCCAGAGAGCGTTCATGCACTTCATCGAACAGCACCGCGCCCACGCCATCCAGCAGCGGATCGGTCAGCAGGCGGCGCAGGAGCAGCCCTTCGGTCACGACCTCGATCCGCGTTCTGGCGGACATGGCGAAATCGGTGCGGGTGCGGAACCCCACGATGCCCCCCGGCTTTTCGCCCAGCGACGACGCCATGCGCGAGGCCGCACCGCGGACCGCCACGCGCCGGGGCTCCACGAGAATCAGACGCTGCGTCCCCAGCCACGGCGCGTCCAGAAGCGCAAGCGGCGTCAGCGTCGTCTTGCCCGCACCCGGTGGGGCGACGAGAACGGCGTTGGGCTGCGTCTGCAGCGTGGCCAGCAACTCCGGCAGGATTGCCGTGACGGGGAGTTCGGGAGGGAGAGTAAAAGTCAGGACGCGGCTCCGGCACAGCAGGGCAGAACCGCTGTTATACCGTGCGCCTGCGCGAAAGCGATGGCGCGGAAAAACGTCTGAAACGAAAAATGGTGGCCGAAGCCACCATTTCTTCAGATCGCCTTGAGGCTTCCTGCGGACTTGCGTCCGTTGCGGCCATCTTCAATCTCGTAAGAGACCTGCTGGCCTTCGTCCAGATTCTGCAGCCCGGCTTTTTCGAGAGCAGAAATGTGAACGAAAACGTCTGTGGTGCCGTCGCTGGGCTGGATGAAACCGAAGCCCTTCGTGGCATTGAACCACTTTACTGTACCTGTCGCCATTGCAGGTCTCCTTTGATAACGCAGCTTTACGCGCAAACATTCACGTAATCAGTTTTTTCAGAGGGGGAAGGTGCGCCCATACGGTTAAACGCCGGGCGATATTCTCCAGCCAGAAAAACAGCTGCATGTGGAATATGCCTGAAAAACCCACTCAGGAGCAAGTTCAAAATAAAACCCTCCCCGCATATTTCACCGGGAAAGGTTTTCATAAAAAGGTTTGTTTTTCAGTTCCAGTAACTGCGTCAAAGCCCTGAAAAAAGAAATCTTTAATCTCTTTAACGACTTTCAGGGCAGAACTCATTTCTTCCGCAGCCCTGAAATTCACTTTTAGCGGAGCGGAAAGCCGAGCCTGTGCAGCACCGTGCGCATGACGTGACGTCCGCTCAGGCCTTTGAAGCTGTCCACCCGTTTGGCGACCGTTTCCGACCAGGCCCGCGACGTCAGGCCCTGTTCCTTCTGGTAGTCGTCCGCGATGCGGTCATAGGCCGCGATGCCTTCGGGCTCGTTTTCCGTGCTGTAACGCTCACGGTGCAGGACGACGTCCTGTCCCAGACGTGGCTTGTGACCGTTCTGGGCTGCCGGATCAGGTTTGCCGACACAGAGTCCCACGACCGCGACCGAGCGCGGCGGAAGGGACAGGAGGCTGGCGACTTCTTCGGGATGATTGCGCAGGCCGCCAATATAGACCGTGCCCAGACCGAGGGATTCGAACGCGGTGACGGCATTCTGCGCCGCGATGCCGCTATCGAGCGTCGCCATGAGGAAGACTTCTTCATAGTCGAGGGCTTCGTGGCCCATCCCGGCCCGCTCAGCGATGCGTTCCAGCCGGGCCAGATCGACGATCCATGCCAGAAACAGCGGCGCGACCTCGATATGCTTCTGTCCACCGCACAGTTCGGCCAGTCTGGCGCGGGTTTCCGGGTTTTCGACGGCCACGACGGACCAGACCTGAAGATTGCTGGACGTGGCGGCCGAGGAGGCTGCGGCAATCCCGGCTTGCA
This sequence comes from uncultured Gluconobacter sp., assembly GCA_937880175.1. Classification (GTDB taxonomy): domain Bacteria; phylum Pseudomonadota; class Alphaproteobacteria; order Acetobacterales; family Acetobacteraceae; genus Gluconobacter. The sequence goes on along the minus strand of CALFLO010000175.1, from coordinate 10,523 downwards.
AGGTGCCTTCCGGCAGGGCGTCAGGCAGATAGGCCCGGACCGAGTGATGCGACATCAGCAGGTCGAGCACCGCGTTGTCCGGCAGGGTTTCCGGCGCCGGTGTGCGGTACCGTGTCTGCCACAGCGTGGAAATCCGTTCGGAAGAGGTGCCCGACATGTGGTGTTTCCTTATTCGTCGTATGTCATCAGAGCGTTCAGCGGCACGTCCAGTTTCTCACGGCCCTTCAGGTCCGCCAGTTCGATGAGCACGGATGCGCCCACGACTTCGGCCCCGACCTTGCGCAGGAGATCAATGGACGCTGCGAGCGTACCACCGGTTGCCAGAAGATCGTCCAGAACCACGACGCGCTGGCCCGGCTTGATGGCGTCGGCCTGAATGTGCAGTTCGTCCTCGCCGTATTCGAGGCCATATTTCAGGGAAATTGTCTTGCCCGGCAGCTTGCCCGGCTTGCGCAGCATCGTGAAGCCACAGCCCAGACGCAGAGCCAGCGGAGCAGCAGTCAGGAAGCCACGGCTCTCGATTCCGGCCAGCATGTCCGGCTGCCAGGCGGCAATCACGCGGGCCAGACGGGCGGTCGCGACCTGCCAGGCGTCCGGCGAGCGGATCAGGGTCGAGATGTCGTAGAACAGGATGCCGGGTTTCGGAAAATCAGGGATCTCGCGGATGTAATTCTTGAGATCGAGCGGCTGGGGATCCTGAAACGACATGGCGGCACTGCTTTCATCTGGACATGGCAAACAGCGCGGCATGTAGGGGAGTCTCCCCCCCAACTCAAGTCCGGATAGCGCCTGTCGCCTGTGCGATGGCCGCGAGAAGCCCTGCCCTGCGGAACGGTTTGGGCAGCACGGCCATGCCCTGCGGCGCCATGTCGCTCTCTTCATAATCGCCTGACATCAGCACGACAGCCATCCCGGGGCGACGCTCCCGCAGCAGATGCGCGATTTCCAGCCCGTTCTGCGCACCCGGCAGGTTCAGATCCGTCACGAGAAGATCCGGCGCGTCGTCGCCTTCCAGCGCGGAGGCCCCATCCAGAACATGCCGGACCGTCCAGCCTTCACGCTGGAGAACCGTCTCGACCACCAGTGCGATGGCGGCGTCGTCTTCAACAAGCAGGGCTTTCATGGCAGGGACCTTCATGACGGATATTCCCTCAGGAGTGGTTCGACGGTTCTGCCACGGCAGGCAGGTTGGGCCGCAGCAGGGCAAAGCCCATGGCGGCGGCGAAAGCAAAGGCCATGAAAATTGCCATGGGTACGGCCGTCCCGGACGGCATCAGTCCGAACAGGGCGCTCGCCACGGCTCCGAAAAGATACTGCATCGTCCCCGCCAGTGCCGAAGCGGAACCGGCACGGTCAGACTGTTCGGACAGGACACCGACCATGGAATTCGGGCCGATGATGCCCGTCGGCGCCATGGTGATGATGAGCGCGATGATGAGCGGCCACAGGAACATCGCCTTGATATGACCCTGCGGATCGAGATCATAATTCGAGACCAGCGACAGCAGAAGAAGAATGGTACAGCCCGCCAGACTGACACCCAGCGCGGAGAACAGCATCCGCCCCGTGCTGACACGCCCCACAAGCTGCCCGTTGATGGCGGAAGCGCCGATCATGCAGACCGCGAACAGGCCGAACAGCATGCCGTAATGAAACGGCGACATCCCGAACACGTCCTCAAACAGCATGGGGGCCGCCGTCAGATAGGTGAATGTCACAAAGCCCAGGAAGCTCCAGACCAGACCGTTCGTGATAAAACTGCGGGTGCGCAGGATATAGACGTAGCGTTCGATGATGGAGACGGGTCGCAGGTCGCGCCTGTCTTCCGCGGGAAGTGTCTCGGGGAAGATCGTCATCAGCAGAAGGGTGCAGATCCCGCCATAGACGGCCGTGGTCCAGAAAATGACGCGCCAGTCCACGAATTTGAGCGCAAATCCGCCCAGCATCGGGGCCAGGATCGGCACCGTACCCTGAATGACGATCAGGCGGGACATCATTTTTGAGGACGCATCGCCTTCCGTCAGATCGCGGATGCACGCATTCGGCACCACAAGTCCAGCCGAGGCCATGATGGCGGAAAAAACACGGCAGATGCACAGGAACGTCATGCTCGGCGCCAGCGCACAGCCGATCTCGCCGAGCGTATAGCCCAGCATGCCGATCAGCAGCGGCCAGCGACGGCCGAAGCGGTCCGAAATCGGGCCGATGGTGATCTGTCCGATAGCCAGCCCGACCACCCAGGCCGCCATGGTGGCACTGCCCGAACCCGCCGCCGTGTGGAGCTGACGCTCCATTTCAGGCAGGGCCGGAAGATAGACATCCGTCGAGACCGGCCCGACAGCCGTAAAGATTCCCAGCAGAACCGGCAGCCATGCGGGCAGGGGATCTCCCCGTCTGAATGTCATGTTCTGGTCTGTCATGCGCGTCTGCCTGTTTACTTCAGGTTTCGGAGGGGTGGTCTGATGGCGTGGTCAGGGGGCATCGGCCCGATCATGCTTCTGGTCGTGCTTCTGGCCATGCTGACGGAGCAGAACAGCGCCCAGCACACCCGACACGACGAACAGGATTCCCGCAAGCCCCAACTGAAGAACATGGCCGATCCGCGTCCCGGAGCCGACCAGAACGAAGATCAGCGTCTGCGGCAGTCCCCCCAGGAATGTCGCAACCGAGAACGGCAGCAGCGGGAGTTCGAACAGTCCCGCCGCCGTCGAGACCAGCAGGGCAGACCCCACCGGCATCAGGCGCAGCGTCAAAACTGCCCGGAAAGGCCTTGCATGGAGCGTGCGGGCAAGAGCGGCATAATCCGCCTCCAGCCTGTCATGCAGCCGCGCCCGGAAGCCCGCCGGAGCCAGACCCCGTGCCCATCCATACGCCAGAACCGCCCCCAGCATATAGGCCAGCGAACACAGGACAAGCCCGCCCCATAATCCGAAGGCCAGCCCGGCCGCCACGCAAAGCGCCTGACGCGGCAGTCCACACGCGCTGTAGGGAATGGCCAGCAGCAGGAACCACAGCGGCGCGCCCGGCGTCTCGCGCCAGTGCGGCGCGTTTTCCAGCAGGTGATGGATGAACGGCAGGCGCTGGAGTGCTGCCACCAGCACCAGCATCGCGCCGATCGTCAGGGCCGCGCGCCACGGCACGAGCTGCCGCAGCGTGCGACGCAGTTCCGGATCGGGGGGAGGAGAAATCGGGCTACCCATCCCTGCCCGATACCAGCCACAGGCCCCGGCGGCTATGGGCCGAAGCGTAAACACGCGTTCATGCTGGCGTCCCTGTCGCAGGGCTATGGCTTTGGGAAAAAATCATCCGGATACATTTTCCTCTTGAAGATATATCTTAAGATACTATATCGTTCGATATATCGAATAGGAGAACACAATGTTCAAACACAAGACTGACCGCTTCAACACAGACCGTCCGGATGCCGGACAGCGGTCACATCGCGGCCATCGCCGCGGCTTTTTCGGCATGGGACGTCCCGTCACCGAAGGCGAAGAGCGCGGTGAAGGCCGCACTCGCGGAGGCGAACGGGGCGAAGGACACCGTGAGGGCGGTCCCGGTCGTCGGCATGGTGGCCGTGGTGGCCCCGGTGGCAGAATGGGCGGCGGTCCGGGCGGTGGACGCTTTGGCGGCCGGTTCGGAAAAGGTTTTGGCGGCGATCTGGGGGGCGAAGACTTCACACGCGGTCGCAAACTGACGGCCGATGAGCTTCAGCTCGTTATCCTCGCCCTGCTCGCCGAAGCGCCTGCCCATGGCTACGAGTTGATCCGGCGCCTCGAAGAGCGGTCCGGTGGGTTCTACAAGCCCAGCCCCGGCGTGATTTACCCGTCCCTCACCTATCTGGAAGAGACCGGCCTTGCCGCCGTCACCCAGGAAGGCACCCGTAAGCTCTACAGCCTGACGGATGAAGGAAAGGCGCATCACGAGGCCAATAAAGAGGAAGCAGCCCGCATCCTCGACATCATGAGCCGGATCGGCGCCCGCATGGCGGATGTCCGGGACGCCTTCACCGGTGTCAATGACCTCGACCCCACGCTGGGGCAGGAGTTCCATGACGCGCGCTTTGCGCTGAAGGCCGCTTTGAAATCCCGCCGTGGCGCGGATGCGGAGGAGCTGCGGCGGATCGTCGCAATCCTGCGCCGTGCCGCAACGGAGATCGCAGGTCCTGCTTCCGGTGAGGCATCTTCGGAAAACACTCCGGCCGAATAAGGCCGGGAACACCGGAGCACCTCTCCCAACGGCTGACGCAATGCCGTAAAGGATGGTCCATGATCGTTCAGGACCATCCCCACTTCTGCAACATGCCCGAGGATATGCGGTATTACCGGCCGGAGCATTTTGGAGAGGGATTCATCGAGAAGTCGATGGTCTTTCTCCTGCCTGAGCGGCTGAAGAAGTTCCGGCGAAACCTGTGGCATGTCCGGCGCAATCCCGGAGACGATGCGGTCTATATGCCGCTGTTCCGGGTGACGTGCAGCCTGCCGTCAGAGCCCGCGCCCTCTGGTCTTCAGGGGCCGTTCGACGTCTATCCCTTCTATACCCGCACCACGAAAACCCGCAGCCGCGAGCTGGATTACTACGTCCTGTTCATTTTCCGGGACCGGATGTCGTGGATGCGCTGCAAGGCGCTGCTGGAAAAGCCCTAGGCCTCACGCAGCTGTGGTTTTGCGCCGACGCCCCGGAAGCTCAATGATGACGGACACTCCAACAGCACAAGGTTCCGCGTCATGGCCAAGACCCTTTACGCAACACTCAAGGCCCTTCCCGGCAAGAGCGAGACTCTGCGCGATCTTCTGAGCAAACTGGCCGTGGACGTTCGCGCCGAGCCCGGCTGCGAGCGTTTCAAGGTCTATACACTCGCCTCGGACCCGGAGCAGTTTCATGTTGAAGAAACCTACCGAGACGATGCTGCTTTTGCCGCGCATATGGCGACGGAGCACGGCAAGGCGTTCAACCGGGCGATCACGCCGCTGGTCGAAGGCGGTGGGTCTCAGGTCGTGTTTCTGGATGCCGTGATCTAAGACTTATTTCAGATACAGATAGAATGGGATGATCCCGAAGATCGCCCAGGCGATCATGAAAATGAACGGCGCCTGATGGGCGAATAATGCGCCACGCTGGGCACGGCGCATCATATCACGGGTTTCATCCTCATTTGGTGCCAGGGTGAAATCGGTCAGGTCCGGACTGCGGGTGTGCAGATGCCGCTGTTTGCCTTCCCATTTCCCGATCGCAGCATAGGCCGCGCGGATGCCCGGCAGCGCCATCAGGGCCAGCACGAAACCCAGCAATGAGAACAGGGGCGGCAGCAGGAGAACCATGCTGTCGCCCCATCTTTTCGTGGAGCCGGTCATGGCCGTCGCATAGGCGATGACGAGAAACGCCTGCGATCCCAGAAGGGCCTGAAGACGGCCGTTCACGACTTCTGTCTCGAAACGGATCTCCGAGCGGTAAAATGCCAGAAGTTCGTTATCGGTCGGATGGCCGCGCGCGATGATCTGGCTGGTATCGGGGGACGGCGATGCGGTTTCGACCATCGGGACCTTCATGATGTGCTGGAGAACACCTAGCGCCCCAGACACATCTCCGGTTCCGTGAAATCAGGGGAAAACCCCTCAGATCAGACCTTTTGCCCGGATCAGGGCAAAAGCCGCCAGCGAGACCATGCATTTCAGCTCACCATCGCGGATCATGGCCTCGAACGCTTCAAGCGGCATGTCGTGGCAGGTGATGTCCTCTTCCGTGGCTTCCAGAGCATTCTCGCCGCGCGTCAGATTGCGGGCGAGAAAGACGTGCCCTTTCTGGTTCGAATAGCCCGCGCCCTGATACATGCTGCCGACATGGATCATCTCGCCGGCCCGCAGCCCGGTTTCCTCCCGCAGTTCGCCCAGCGCGAGTTCGATCGGATCGACGTTCTCTTTCGTCTCCCACATGCCCATCGGCAGCTCCCACAGCCGCTCGCCGACGGGATAACGGAACTGCTGGATCAGCGTGACCTTGCCATCCGCGTGCAGCGGCAGGATCACGACGAACTCGCCACGTTCCACGATGCCATACAGGCCCTGTTTTCCGTTGGGATGGACGATGATGTCCTCGCGCAGGGCGGTCCAGGGATTGCTGTAGGCCAGCCGGGTCGAGAGCGTCTGGAAACCGGCCTCCCTGCGGGCGTCTTCAAGAATCTTGTCGGAGCTCATGGACGGATCCTGATCTTGTTTCGTTCTTCCGAATCGGCGAAACTTGCATCATGGAGCAACGCCGGATCGTGCATATCGACATGGACGCATTTTACGCGTCTGTCGAACAGCGGGACGACCCATCCCTGCGCGGCCGTCCGCTCGCAGTCGGACGGGGCGAGGCGCGGGGTGTGGTGGCCGCCGCAAGCTACGAGGCCCGGCGCTTCGGGGTGCGCTCGGCTATGCCGTCGGTCACGGCAAAGCGCCTGTGTCCAAAGCTTGTGTTCGTGCCCGCGCGTTTTGACGTCTATCGCAGCGTCTCCGCCCAGATCCATGACATCTTCTCACGCTACACGCCCCTGATCCAGCCGCTGTCTCTGGATGAAGCCTATCTGGACCTGACGGACCATCTGGGGGCCTATGGCTCGGCTACGCTGGTCGCGGACCGCATTCGCGCGGACATCCACGCCGAGACCGGGCTGACCGCCTCGGCCGGAGTGTCCTACAACCGGTTTCTCGCCAAGCTGGCCTCGGATTATCGCAAACCGGACGGACTGTTCGTCATCACGCCCGCCATGGGGCCAGAGTTCGTGTCCACCCTGCCCGTCGATGCGTTCCACGGCATCGGCCCCGCAACGGCGCGGAAAATGCGAGCGCTGGGCATCGAAACCGGCGCCGATCTGCGGGAACGGGATATCGAGACGCTGACCCGGCATTTCGGCAAGGCGGCGGCGTTTTACTACGGTATTTCCCGCGGCATTGATCATCGTCCTGTCGTCGTGAACCGGGAGCGCAAATCCCTTGGTACCGAGCAGACCTATCTTCGGGACCTGACCTCTGAAGCCGACGCTCAGACCGCCTTGACCCAGATCGCGGCGAAGCTATGGGCAGGCACAGAACGCCGACAGCTTCAGGCACGCACCGTGACCCTGAAGGTCAAATACGCCGATTTCCGCCAGATCACCCGCGCCCGCACCCTGCCCACGCCTGTCCCGTCCGAAGGCGTTCTGCTCGACACGGGTCAAAGCCTCATGGCGCCGCTGTTTCCGTTCGTGCCCGGCGTGCGGCTTCTGGGGCTCACGCTCTCGGGCTTTCACGTGGCTGAAGCTGCGTCCTGCGATCAGATGGAACTGCTCTTTTAACACAAATCATCGCCCTCTTTCCGCTGTCTGATGCGTTGGGGAACAGCCTGTCCTGAACGGGTCGTCTTTCATCGCCTGGACCGCTGCATGCCCCGCCCCACATTCCCGGCCACCGCCCTGCTGGTGCCTCTCCTGATGATGGGGGGCTGTGCATCACAAACCTCGCTGTCGCCGGGTTTCGAGAAAACCCTCTCCCACAACCAGCAGGGACAGCCTTTTTCCACGGCCCGCAATTCCGTGGCGTTTCAGGGCGAGCCGGACCTCTCCACGGCCTACCCCGCGAACCTTGCCGGGACGCTGCATTACTGCCGACAGAGCGCAACCCTGAAGGATGCGGGTGGAACGCCACCAGCCTCGGCTGGCGCGGACGACGTGCCCTATAATGCCGGAAAACAGGGCATTCTTCAGGCTCTCAGCCGCCGGACGGGAGAGCGCGAGCAATACGCCCTGCCCTCCATGCCCATGCCCCTGCGCCAGACCGTCTGCACCTCTGTTGCATCGCGTCTGCGACAGCCGATCTGACGTTGTATTGCGGACGGAATCACTCGGGATTGTGAAGTCCGGAGAAACGCGGCCCCGTGACGGCTTTCGTCATCTGGCCTATGCCATGAGAGATCTTTTTTAACCGCCCGTCCTCAGGAGAGCAGATTCATGACCGCGCAAGACACGCCGGCGGACTCACCGACGAAACGCGTTCTTGCCGTCGTCCTGTTCAATCTTCTCGTCTATATCGTGATCGGCCTGCCCAATGCCGTCCTGACGATTTTCGTGCATCAGGCTCTTGGTTACAGCACGACCGTCGCGGGCATCACTTTCTCGTTGCAGTATTTCGCGACCTTCGCGGCACGCCCCTCCGCCGGGCGGCTGGTAGACCGGATCGGCCCCAAGCCGGTCGTCATCGGCGGACTTGTGACCTGTCTGCTCTCCGGTCTTCTGATCGCAGGGTCGGGACTTCTCGCCGCCACGCCGCTGCTGTCACTGGGCGTCCTGCTGCTCAGTCGTCTGATGCTGGGCTGGGCGGAAAGCTGGGCCGCGACCGGTGTGATCGTCTGGAACATCCGCCGCGCCGGCGCGGAAAACACCGCAATCGCCATTTCATGGAACGGCATCTGCTCTTATGGCGGGATCGCGCTCGGCGCGCCCATCGGGGCCAAGCTGTCGATGCTGGCCGCCCCTTATGGCGGGCTGGTTTCGGTAGGCATTCTCTCTGCGGCCCTGCCCCTGTTCGGTCTGGCGCTGATCGGGTTCTACCCGGCCGTCAAACCCATTCCCACGACCAGCCAGCCCATTCCCTTTGCCCGCGCGCTTCGACTCGTTTTGCCGCACGGGTCGGCTCTGGCAGCGGGTTCCATCGGATTCGGGGCGATCTCCTCGTTCCTCGCGCTGTATTATTCGGTCCTGCACTGGGAGGGCGCCGCGACGGCGCTGGCGGTTTTCGGTTTCACCTTCGTCGTCATCCGGTTTTTCTTCGCCTCACAGATCGCAAAGCGCGGCGGCGTGTTCGTGGCGATCGTCTCGCTGCTGGTGGAAGCGCTCGGACTCGCCACGCTCTGCCTGTTCCAGACGCCATCCGCAGCCCTCGTGGGGGCCGCGCTGACAGGGGCCGGCTTCTCGCTGCTCTTCCCCGCACTCGGCGTTCTGGCCGTCAACAGTGCGGGTCCGGAGAACCGCGGGGCGGCTCTGGGCGCCTATTCCATCTTCATTGACCTTGCCATCGCGTGCTCGGGGCTGTTTCTTGGACAGGTCATCGAGTTCGCGGGTTACAGGACGATGTTCGCCACCACCGCCATCTGCTGTCTGGGCGGTGTGCTGATCAGCCGTTCCCTGGGCCGCCGGACCGCGTGACAGATCCTCGTTTCAACTTACACGGACCTGACATGACCATTCGTTCCTGCGCCGTCTTCTGTGGCTCCCGCTTCGGCAACTCTCCCGTTTACGCCGAAGGTGCAAAAGAAATCGGAACGGCCCTGGCGCGACACGGAATCACACTGGTCTATGGCGGTGGCCATGTCGGGCTGATGGGTACGGTGGCGGATGCGGCGCTTCAGGCAGGCGGCAAGGTCATCGGCATCATTCCCGAATTCCTCCACGCCCGCGAAGTCATGCACAAGGGTGTGACGCAGCTTGAAGTCACGCCGGACATGCACACCCGCAAGGCCCGCATGTTCGAACTATCCGACGCCTACGCCATCATTCCCGGCGGCCTCGGCACGTTCGACGAGCTGATGGAAATCATGACCTGGAAGCAGCTCGGCCTGCATCAGGAGCCGATCTACATCGTCAATATCGGCGGCTGGGCCACGTCGCTGGTCAACACGCTCAATGATGCCGTCGATCAGGGCTTTGCAGACCCGTCGGCCCGCAAACTGTTCACGGTCGTCGAGGACGTCCCGGCCCTGATGCAGCAGCTCTCCGTCAGCGTCCCGGCCTGATTCCGGAAAGAGCGGGGCTGGTCCCCGCTCAGTTTTCCAGCGTTGCCACCAGCAGGCTGACCACCTCTTCCAGACGGACGCGATCGGCATCGGAAAACCGGTCTTTCACCGGGCTGTCGATATCCAGCACGCCCACGAGCGCGCCTTTGGCCACGACCGGCAGCACGATTTCCGATTCCGAAGCCGCATCACAGGCGATATGCCCCGGAAACGCATGCACGTCCGGCACCACCAGCGTCTCCCGGTTCTGCGCGACAGTTCCACAGACGCCACGCCCCAGCGGAATCCGCGTGCAGGCCAGACGGCCCTGAAACGGCCCCAGCACAAGCTGACCATCCGCTTCTTTCCACAGATAGAACCCGGCCCAGTTGATCTGCGGCAGGGCCTCGAACAGCAGAGCCGCGATATTGGCCATGTTGGCGATCATGTCCGGCTCGGTCTGAAGGACGGACCGGACCATCGGAACAAGCTCGTCCACGCTCAGACGATGGATGGGAGCACTCATGCAAAAACAGTCCTGCAAAAACGGGCGATAGGTCCGTCAATCATAGGGCAGATCGGAAAAAACCGGAAAGGACGCCGTTTTTAATGGAAAGTGTTCGTTTTCCGTAATGCTCGCGGGTCCGGGAGAATTATTAGAAATTATTCACAAAATACAAAAACAGTTTCCACGACGTTGGAGACTTCTAAAAGAAGCCGGTCCTTTCGTCTGAAAGATCTTTTCCATGATCCTGACTTCCCAGACCCTGTCCCACCTGCCGGACTCCATCCTGACG
>CALFLO010000174.1 GCA_937880175.1 uncultured Gluconobacter sp. | reverse complement strand
GATGCTGCCAGTGGTTCGATCGAGAATGTGGTGTCACTCGTTCGATCCTATCTCCGGTAATGCCCTCGATGCTGGCTGATAGGTTATTTGGAGAAAAAATCATGAAATCACGGGCCGCAGTTGCTTTCGAGGCGGGTAAGCCCCTTGAGATTGTCGAGATCGACGTAGCGCCTCCTCGTGCTGGTGAGGTGCTCGTGCAGATCACACATACGGGTGTCTGCCACACTGATGCGTTTACCCTGTCAGGGGATGATCCCGAGGGACTGTTCCCAGCCGTTTTGGGTCACGAAGGCGCGGGAATTGTCATCGAGGTCGGAGAAGGGGTCACCAGCGTTGCCCCCGGCGACCATGTCATTCCGCTTTACACGGCGGAATGCGGTGAATGTCTGTTCTGTAAGTCGGGAAAAACCAATCTCTGCATTTCAGTGCGCGCCACACAGGGTAAAGGTGTGATGCCGGATGGCACGACACGCTTCTCCTACAAAGGTCAGCCGATCCATCATTACATGGGGTGTTCGACGTTCAGCGAATACACGGTTGTCGCCGAGGTTTCTCTGGCAAAAATCAATCCCGCATCCAATCCAGGGCATGTCTGTCTGTTGGGATGTGGCGTCACCACAGGGATTGGTGCGGTACACAACACGGCCAAGGTGCAGCCGGGAGATACGGTTGCCGTCTTCGGTCTGGGCGGGATCGGTCTGGCGGTCATTCAGGGAGCGCGACAGGCAAAGGCTGGCCGGATTTTCGCTATTGATACCAACCCGGAAAAGTTTGAACTTGCCAAGGCCTTCGGTGCTACGGAGTTCCTCAATCCGAAGGACTACGACAGACCGATCCAGCAGGTTCTGGTGGAAATGACCGGCTGGGGTATTGATCACACCTTTGAATGTATCGGCAACGTCAATGTCATGCGCGCGGCGCTGGAAGCCGCGCATCGTGGATGGGGGCAGTCGATCGTCATCGGAGTGGCAGGGGCCGGTCAGGAGATATCAACCCGTCCCTTCCAGCTTGTGACGGGGCGTTCGTGGCGCGGCTCGGCTTTCGGTGGGGTCAAGGGACGCAGCCAGCTTCCCGGCATGGTCGAAGATGCCATGCGTGGCGATATCGAACTTGCGCCTTTCGTAACCCACACCATGCCGCTCGAAGACATCAATACGGCCTTCGATCTGATGCATGAAGGAAAATCCATTCGTTCCGTCATTCATTTCTAAGGTCTGCGTCTCACCGCGCAACATCATTTCCAATGGTTGGAAATTACAGGAGAACGATCATGGCAGTTATTTCCGGTGACGGTGTTTTCTCTCACGTTTTTCTTGGGGCAGTGGATACTGCGGTATCCGCGAAATTCTATGACGCCGCGCTTGCGGCTCTGGGCATAAAAAACCTGGGGCCGTTCGGGCATGGGTGGATTCTGTATGGCCGCGAAAAGCCAGCCTTCATCATTGCACGTCCAGGCAACGGTGAAGCGCCCTCAAGCAACGGTGTCACCATCGGTTTTGCAGCAGCGACACCCGCCGAAGTGGAGGCTTTTCATGCCGCAGGTCTTGCCAATGGGGGAACCGATGAAGGCGCACCCGGCCCGCGAAGCCACTTACCGGGCGCTTACGCTGCCTATCTCCGGGATCCGGCAGGGAACAAGATCTGCAGTTATACCTTCACGGACGGTAACTGACATGCGCAAAAGGCAGTGAGAGCCATGGAACGCAAGGAAACACACGCCTCTTTTGGGGGCGTGCAGGAAGTCTGGCGACACAAGTCCGTGTCGTTGGGTGTGGAAGCAAACTTCGCGATCTACCTGCCGCCGCAGGCAAAAACTGAAAAGGTTCCCGTTCTTTACTGGCTCTCCGGTCTGACATGTACGGAGCAGAATTTCATTGGCAAGGCTGGCGCGCAACGCGTGGCCGCAGAACTGGGCATCGCCATTGTCGCGTCGGATACCAGTCCACGGGGCGTGGGTGTGGCTGATGACGATGCGTACGATCTTGGACAGGGTGCCGGATTTTACCTCAATGCGACGCAGGAGCCGTGGGCTGCGCATTATCGGATGTATGATTACGTCGTCACGGAACTTCCTGCGCTGATTGAGGCGAGCTTTCCGGTTACGCAGCAGCGAGGCATTGCGGGACATTCGATGGGTGGATTTGGCGCCATCATGATCGCGCTGCGTAATCCTGGCCGCTATCGTTCTGTGTCAGCCTTTTCACCCATTGTGGCGCCAACGCAGGTACCATGGGGTGAAAAAGCATTCAGTGCTTATCTGGGGCCGGATCGTGCCAGTTGGGCAGCCTATGACCCGCTTGAACTTGTGCGGACAGCGAAGGAAAGACTGCCTGTTCTGATAGATCAGGGTCTGGCGGACCAGTTTCTGAAAGAACAGCTCAGGCCAGAACTGTTCCAGGAAGCCGCACAGAATGCAGGGCAGGAACTCATCCTGAATCTTCGTCCTGATTACGATCACAGCTATTATTTTGTAGCCAGTTT
>CALFLO010000173.1 GCA_937880175.1 uncultured Gluconobacter sp. | reverse complement strand
TCGGGAACAGTTGTTGTCAGGATTTGTTGCTTGTGATGCCAGCCCTGTGGAGACTATGGAAAAGACTATGGTGCCAAATTTTTCCGACCCCGATCTTCCCGCCCGTATCCTCGTTGTCGAAGATGACGCGGGCATGCGGACCCTTATTCTCCGTGCCCTTCAGGGTGGCGGTTTCCGTGCGCGGGGTGTCGCCTGTGGGGATGAGATGTGGGCCGCGCTTGAAGTGGCCCCTGTCGATCTCATCATCATGGACATCATGCTGCCGGGCAAAAGCGGCATCGAACTGTGCCGCGCCCTGCGCAGCGGACAGGGCGCCTCGCATGAAAACGAGACCCCGCCGGCCCAGGTCCCCATCATCATGGTCTCGGCCCGGGGCGAGGAACGCGACCGCGTGAACGGTCTCGAATCGGGAGCGGATGATTACGTCCCAAAACCGTTCGGACAGCGCGAACTTCTGGCGCGAGTGCGTGCGGTTCTGCGTCGCGGCATTGCCACCAGTGGCGCTCCACAGGAGCGCGTGCGTCGTGAAACGCTGCGTTTCGCGGGCTGGACGCTTGATCTGCGCCGCCGCGAACTGACGGACCCGTCGGGAGCTACCGTCGATATTTCCGGCGCGGAACACGATCTGCTGACGAGCTTTCTGGACAATCCGCAGCGGGTCATCGCCCGTGACCGGCTTCTGGAACTGTCGCGGACGCGTCTGGGCGATGTTTCGGATCGCAGTATCGACGTTCTCGTCAGCCGCCTGCGCCGCAAGCTCGGGTCTGACGCCGATCAGCTGATCCGCACGGTGCGCGGTCTGGGTTACATCTTTGTGGCCGAGGTTGAACGGGTCTGAATATTCAGAATCGCATTCTGCTATGGCCGCTGGGGCTGGTCGGGCGCGTCTGCGTTGTCCTGACCGTCGCAGTGACCCTGGTGTTCCTCACGAACGCCATTTTCTACGGGCAGGCAGAAACCTATATCGTCGATGACGTGCGCATCGCCCAGCTGGGCGAGGCGCTGAGCACGGATCTGCGCGTCCTTGCCGCAGCCCCCGTCAGCCAGAGATCCTTTCTGGCCGTCATGCTCTCGGGCAGCGAACTGAGCGTGACGTGGCAGCCAGCCTCGATCACGCCCGTTCTGCCGGGCCATCACCCGGTTGCACTGACCCAGATCGTCCGGCGCCTGACAGCGGATGATCCCATTCTCGAACAGGCGCATCTGGACCTGTACACGCTTGGTCCGGGAAGTGCCGACGTGCTCGGCTCGCAGCGTCTGCCGGATGGAAGCTACATCCATTTCCGCGTGCCGGGCATGCTCGGCCATCACCGCGTCACGCGCGGTCTGGCGTCGGCCGCCATTGCGGCGGGTGCCGTGGCGATTGCCGCCGCGATGCTGATCCGTGGCCTCAGCATGCCGCTGCGCGCGCTGGTTTCCGTCGCGGACCGTATCGGCTCCAGCGAAACCTGGGTGCCGCTGGCCGAACGCGGCCCCCCCGAAGTCCGCGGTCTGGCCCATGCCATCAACGCCATGCAGGACCGGATCCAGAGCCTCATCAACGACCGGACGCAGGCTCTGGCGGCCGTTTCGCATGACCTGCGCACGCCGCTGACGCGCCTGCGCCTGCGCTGCGGCTTCCTCAATGACGGCGAAGCCCAGACCGCCATCGAGGCCGATCTGGACGAGATGGAAGCCATGGTGAACGGCATCCTCGCCTATCTTGCCGGAGCGGATGATCCCGAAGTTCCGCGCACCATCAATATCGTCGCCACGCTCGAAACCCTCGTGGATGACCATGTCGATCGCGGGCACGAGGCCCGTTACGAAGGACCAGACCGCGCATTGGTCCATGTCCGTCCGCTGGCCATGAAGCGCGTTCTGTCAAACCTGATCGAAAACGCCATCAACTATGGTGGCAATGTCCTCGCCACCCTGCGGACCCGCGAAGATGGGGCTCTGGAAATCGCCATCAGCGACAGCGGCCCCGGCATCCCCGAAAGCGAATACGAACGTGTGCTGACCCCGTTCTATCGTCTGGAGAGTTCGCGTTCTCGCGCCACGGGGGGAATCGGGCTGGGGCTTGCGATCGTCCAGCGCGAAATCTCGCGTGAGGGCGGCTCGCTGGTTCTGGGGCGTGGAGATGCCACGAAAGGCTATGGTGGCCTGCGCGCGACCATCATCCTGCCCAAGGGACTCCCTTCTCCCTCAAGGAAAACCGAAGGGCAGGGCGAGCAGGTCTGAAAAGACCCAGCGTGGCCGTTAAAAACACGGGAAGTCGGACCAATGCAGTCCCGACACTTGCACCTTGCGGCGAAGTGGCACATGTCAGGGCGACTGGAACGCAAGGACATGATCACGATGTTCATCGAGACCGAAGACACTCCCAACCCCGCTACCCTGAAATTCCTTCCCGGCCGCAGCGTGACCGGCGATGCCCGACCCGTCGATTTCGGCGATGCGGATCTTGCCGCCGGACGCTCCGAACTGGCGACGGCCCTGTTCGACCAGCCGAATGTGCGCCGCGTTTTCCTCGGCGGCGATTTCGTCTCCGTCACCAAGTCGGACGACATCAGCTGGGGCGACCTCAAGCCTGTCGTTCTGGGCACGATCACGACCTTCTTCGAAAGCGGTCGTCCGGTCCTCTCCGGCACCCAGTCCGCTCCGGAACATGACGTCTCCCCCGAAGACGCCGAAGTCGTCAGCCGCATCCAGGACCTGCTCGATACCCGCGTGCGTCCCGCCGTTGCCGGGGATGGTGGCGACATCGCCTTTCGTGGCTACAGGGACGGCATCGTCTATCTGGCCATGCAGGGCGCGTGCTCCGGCTGCCCGTCCTCGCGTGCGACCCTCAAGCACGGCGTCGAGAACATGCTGCGGCATTATGTTCCCGAAGTCGCCTCGGTCGAACAGGTCGAGGACTGAACCATGGACGGCCAGACTCCTCTCTGCGTCCCGGTTCCGGGCGCGGAAGCCCTGTTCACGCAGGCCCGGACCCCGCGCAGCTTCTCGCCGCGCCCGGTCGGGGAGGATGTCCTGCGCCGTCTGTACGATCTGGTGAAGCTGGGGCCGACGTCGGGCAACTGCTCGCCGGGTCGCTTCGTTTTTCTGTCCACGCAGGACGCCCGCGAGCGTATCCGCCCTGCTTTGTCGCCGGGAAACGTGGCCCGCGCCATGGCCGCTCCTGTTCTGGCAGTCGTCTGTCATGACCCGCTGTTTTTCGAGGCTCTCCCCCGTCTGAACCCGCAGGAAGGCCTGCGCGACTGGTTCGCTGCCGATGTGGGCCTGTCCGACGAGACGGCGTTCCGCAACGGCACGCTGGAAGGCGCCTATCTCATCATGGCCGCCCGGATGCTCGGCCTGTCCGCCATGCCGATGTCGGGCTTTGACAGCTTCATGGTCGAGGACACGCTGCTGAACGCCACTGGCTGGCGCGTGAACTTCCTCGTAGGCCTTGGCTACCCGGCGGAAAACGAACCCGCCCCCGATCACGCCGAACCCCGCGCCGCCCGTCTGGACTTCGGCGAAGCGTGTCTGTGTCTGTAAAGGCAGCGCCTGTGAGGACAGTCGTCTTTAACGGGGCAGGGGCGGGAACGGGTCTGACCAGCCTCGTGGCGCTGATCGAGGACGGTCATGTCGTCGCCGAAAAACTGATGGCCGGTCGCGGCGCTTCCGAGCACTTCGCCCCCGCCATCCGTGAACTCCTGGCCCAGAACGACTGGACCACCGCGCCAGACCGCGTCGTCGCCGTCATCGGGCCGGGCTCATTCACGGGCCTGCGCTCTTCCCTGTCTCTGGCCGCAGGACTGGCAGCAGGCTGGAACTGCCCCACGATCGGCGTCACACTGGGAGCCGCCATCCGCGCCACGCTCGCGCGCCCGGACGCCGTCTGTGTCAGTATCGCCCGGCGCGGCCGCGTCTTCGTGGACCCGCCACACGGTCCCGTGACGGCCAGCCAGACTGTCGATCTCGATCCAGCGGAATGGGCCTGCGTGACAGGCGATGCCGTGGGCGAAAAGACCGACTGGCCCTGTCCTGTTCTGCCCTGCGAGGCGCCTTACGCCGTGGGCATCGTTCAGGCCGCAGAAGACATCCCCCCCGGACCTTTGATGCCGCTCTATGTGGATCCTGTCTCTTATACACATCTGACGCTGCCGACGATACTCCTTGTGTAG
>CALFLO010000172.1 GCA_937880175.1 uncultured Gluconobacter sp. | reverse complement strand
ATGCCCGCTGCGATCGTTGCCGTGACGCGCAGGATGTCGGGCCAGTTGCGCTCGATGAGCGGTTCATTGATTTTGCCGCCAACCAGCGCTCGCACATTGGCGGGCGTCGCGTTGGGCGTGAAGGCATAGAGTCTTTTCTGAGAGAGATCTCGGATACGCGGTGCGAACCTGTAGCCGAGCAAGGAGCTGACGGCGAACACATGATCGGTAAAGCCACCCGTGTCGGCAAAATGCCGGCGGACGCGGCGGCCTGCGTCATTCATGAGCAGCCCATCGAGTATATAAGGTGCCTCGCTGACCGTTGCTGGGATGACCTGGGTAGCGAAGGGTGCATATTGATCGGACACATGGCTGTATCCCTTGAGGCCTGGGACGTTGCCATATTTCGCGTTGATCAGATTCATCGCTTCGCCCTGCTCGGTAGCAAGGAAGAACTGCCCGTCGCTGGATGCAGATTTCCCTTGTCCCTAGAAGGCGGACATAGGCAGAGCGGCATGGGCTTCCACGATCATGGCGAGCGCCCGATCATAGGCGCTGCCTTCGACATGCCAGCGTGCGATCCGCAGCAATTCCCAGAAGCTGTGCGTATTGGTCGCCGCTGCCATCTTGCGTAGACCAAGATTGACGCCTTCCGCCAACAACACGTTCATCAGGCCGATCTGGTCGCGGCAAGGCACGCCAGTGCGCAGATGCGTGAAAGCCTCGGAGAATCCGGTTCGCTCATCGACTTCCAGCAACAAATCGGTGATCCTCGTGGACGGGAGCTGTTGATAGAGATCGAGTACGAGATCCTCAGTGCCTTCGGGTGTGTCAGCCTTCAGCTTGTCGATGTGCAGCTTGCCGTTCTCGATGATGCCGCCTGGGATCGTACCGGTTCGCGCCGCGCGGCCAAGCGCCTTCAGTTGTGTATCCAGTCGAGCCCTGCGCTCGGCAAGCCATTCGCCGGGTTGCAGCGGCACAGCGAACCGCGCGGTCTGCTCTATCGCCTGTGGCGGGACCAGGATCTGCTTGAGGTCGCCATAGCGGCGCGATTTTGCCAGCCATATGTCGCCGGACCGGAAAGCGTCGCGGATATGGAACAGCACCGCGATTTCCCAAAGTCGGTAGTCGCCGGCGGGCGCAGCGCGAAGATGGCGATGCCATTTGGAGTTGGGACGTAGAAAATCCATAGGAGGATCGGATTTGATCCCGCTCTGTAGCAGCGCGATAGCCGTCAGAAGAGGCTTGGCAATCGGCGCCGCCTGCATGTCGAGCAGGCGCAGCATCCTGGGCGCATAGAGGCGGAAGCGATGATAGCCGTCCAGCACACGGCTGAGCGGGTCGGCAGCGAGCACATTGGTCAACGCAGAGGCCGTGGCGACAAGGGTTCTGAACCGTTCCCAGCCTGGACCGGTGGTGATTATCCCGTCCAGGGATGCGCCATCGTCCTGCGCTCCAAGCAAAGCACCACCGATTTCAGCAAAAGACTTCAGCGTGTCCCGAACGGCCGCCTTTTCGTCGGCGATCTTGGTGCTGCAAAGGCGTTCGGAGACCCGATAGAGACGGCCTACGATGCGATCGTGGGTCTCCACGATGACATCAGCCAGAGATGACCGCCATTCCATGGTGCAGACAGCGAGGATTGCAAGCCGCCTGCCTTCGGGCAGATCGCGCATGCCGTCGGCGTAATAGCGCTCGCCCTGCCGGCGAAGGCGGGTCACACGATGCGCGGGAACGCCGTCCAGCAAATCTGCCGGAAGATCGAACTTGTGGAGATATTCCAGTCGATCCATCAGCCGATTGGCCGCCGCCGAATTTGCGCCAACTTCGAACTGTCGCAGCCATACGAAGCGGGTGATGCGACCATCCACCGTATTCTCTAACAGATGAGCCAAATTCTCGCTCAGGGCTGGTGTTATGCGATGGGCGATACGATCTTCGATCCTGCGTTCGGCCTTGACCAGTGCATCGGCACAAAGGCGCTCAATCGTTGAGAAACCGGGAAGGATTGTGCGGGTGCGGCGACACTCTGCAACGAAGCGACGGGCAAGATCCTCATTCGATGTCGCCGCCTCGGCTTCCCGAGCGATCCAATCGCGCAAATCCCGTGCGCCCCGCCCCGAAAAGGAGCGATAGCCGTAGATCCGGCGTAGGTCCGCCAGATGCTCATGCCGGGTCTCCTCGCGCGCGGCATAGAGGAGTAGATCGTCACGGCTCAGCCCGAGCTGGGCCGCGATGAAATCCGATACCTGTGCCGGGATCAGCTCGCCAGGGGTGAGTACCCGGCCCGGGTAGCGCAGGACGCACAGTTGCAGCGCGAAGCCGAAACGGTTGTGGGCGCGCCGGCGCTGGCGGATATGCCCGAGATCCTCATCGCTAAGGGTATAGTGCCGCAGCAGATCACCTTGATCGACCGGTAAGTGAAACAGCGCCTCGCGCTGTCGATCGGTCAGGGTCACGCGACGCGGCATACATGCTCCTTATTCTTTCCAAGGTAAGGTTTGAGATAGTTTGATTGCGATGCTGGTTAAGATACACAATAGTGCAAGCTTATGTGCTCATGTTCGTCACCGCTTCAAACCAACGTTTAAGAAACATGCTGATCGGATATGCCCGCGTCTCCAAAGCCGATGGTTCCCAATCCCTCGACCTCCAGCACGACGCCCTGCGTGCCGCCGGTATCGAGCCAGGTAATATTTATGATGATCGTGCATCCGGTAGCCGCGATGATCGGCCCGGCTTAGCTGCATGCCTCAAATCCTTGCGCGACGGCGATGTGCTGGTGGTCTGGAAACTCGATCGCCTCGGGCGCTCGCTCGCCCACCTGGTCAACACCGTGAAGGATCTGTCAGACCGCAGGATCGGCCTGCGTGTGCTGACCGGAAAAGGCGCTCAGATCGACACCACGACCGCATCCGGCCGCATGGTGTTCGGTATCTTTGCCACTCTGGCCGAGTTCGAGCGGGATCTGATCCGCGAGCGCACCATGGCTGGCCTTGCCGCAGCCAGAGCGCGCGGACGAAAGGGAGGGCGAAAATTCGCCCTGACCAAAGCACAGGTGCGTCTCGCCCAGGCCGCCATGGCGCAGCGCGACACGTCTGTTTCCGATCTGTGCAAGGAACTCGGGATCGAGCGCGTCACTCTATACAGATATGTCGGACCGAAGGGCGAGCTCAGGGATTATGGGAAGCGCGTTCTCAGCTTAGCGTAGGATTTCGCCCCCTCCCGCAAACGACCCCTGGATCACCTCATGACGTTGGGGCCGCAGGACCGTGACTTAATTCACTGATCGGTCATGGAAGGTATTCGGAGATGGACATCGAGTCTGAGGACCAGATCGTCAAATTCTGGATAAAACAGCATTTTCGTGCGCGGTTTGGTAGCATTATCAATGAGCCCGTTCCTGATGCACTTCTAGGTCTTCTTCGTGAATCGAACGAGTGTACAGACTTTGAAATTCCTGATGATCGGCCGCATCCTAACCGACCGACATCCACCGCACAGGAAGGTTAGTGTGGGATGCAAACGCCATGGTTGGCGGCAACGGTGAAATGAAGTAGTCACAAAAGGCTCGTATGTCCTCTGAATTCAGCGCTTCCGAAACAGGCTAGCATAAAGGGTTGGTAGAACAAGCAAAGTGAGCAGGGTCGATGTCACAAGACCTCCAATCACAACAGTCGCAAGCGGCCGCTCGACCTCCGCGCCCATGCTTCCCGAAAACGCCATCGGGAAGAAGCCCAGACTAGCGACGCTTGCGGTCGCGATGACAGGCCGGAATCGGGCGCGTGCTGCCTCGAATGCCGCCGTTGCCGCATCAATGCCGGCTTCCTGAAGCGCGCGGATCTGACTTACAAGAACGACGCCATTGAGAATGGCCACACCAAACAGCGCAATGAAACCGATGCTGGCAGCAATACTAAACGGCAACCCACGCAAGGTCAGTGCGAAAATTCCTCCCGTCGCTGCTATAGGGAGATTGATGAATACCAGGGAGGCCGCCCTGAATGATCCTAATGCTGCAATCAGGAGCGCAAATATCAACAAGAGAGCGATGGGTAGAACCAGACCCAGACGTTGCATTGCCGATTTCAGGTTCTCGAACTGTCCGGCCCATTCAAGACGATAGCCTGACGGGAGTCTGACCTTCTCCGCAACCGCTTTTTGCGCCGCTGCGACAAAGGAACTGACGTCCCGCCCCCGGACATTGGCCTGAACAATGACGCGCCTATGAATACGGTCCCGATCAATCCGGGAAGGGCCGTCTATCACCTGTAGTTTCGCAATATCCGACAGCAAGACCCACCCTTGTCCGTCCAACCTGCGCACGGGCAGATTTCCGATCATCGAAACTGACAGGGTCGAAGTCGGATCAAGGCGGATCTGAGTTGGTATGATCGCGTTGCCCACAACAACAGGTTTTCCGATCAATCCACCGATAGCCGTGATCTGGGCAAGAGCGTCGGACACGGCCACCCCACGTCTGGCTGCGGCATCCCGATTGATGTCGATATGCATGAAGGGCACTGTTCCGTCGCCCTGTGGGGCAACATCCGCAGCCCCCGGAACCGCCGCCACGGCTGAGGTCACTTCATCGGCCAGTTTCGCCAGTTCCTCCAAGTCATCGCCATAAACGGAGATAGCTATTTGAGTGCGAACACCTGAGAGCAATTCATCCATTCGCATCTGGATCGGCTGTGACCATTCGTAATTGGCACTGGGGAGCTTCGCCTTGAGGGTGTCGGCCATCGCCTGAACCAACTGATCCTGGGTCCGCCCGGTCTTCCACTGCGAGAGGGGCTTCAGAATGATGAAACTGTCTGACTCGTTGGGGCCCATAGGATCTGTCGGAACAGCCGGTGTGCCAATATTTGTTACCACCGTCTGAACTTCAGGGAACGAACGGATGATTCGTTCCTGTTTCCCGATTTCATCAATGACGGTAGGCAGTGAGGCGCTCGGCCAGCGCGTGACCGTTGTCGTCAGGGAGCCTTCTTCCAGCGTCGGTATAAACTCCCCACCCAACCGCGTGGCCAGGCCAACCGAAACGAGGAACACAGAGATCGTGACGATGATCACTGTCCTGCTATGCTTTTCGCTCCAGGCCAGCATCGGCTCGTAATAGCGTCGCACAAACTGCACGAACCTCGTCTCCTGGTGAGACTTCGGATCACGCAGGAGTACTGCTGCAAGGACGGGGATGCAAATGAAGCAGTAAATCAGTGATGCCAGCAACGCCATGGCGACGGTCTGCGCCATGGGGCGGAACATCTTGCCCTCGATATCTTCCAGAGTGAGGATCGGCAGGTAGACCATAGTGATCACGAAAATCGAAAATGTCACCGGCCTGACGACAGACTTCGCCGCTTCAATAGCTGTGTCCCGCATGGAACGCTTTGTGCCTTCAGCCTCCCTCAACGTCATGAAGTGCTCGACGACAACGAGAGAGCTGTCGACAATCATACCGAAATCAATTGCGCCGAGGCTCAGCAGGTTGGCCGAGACCCCGAAAACCCTCATGCCGATGAAGGCTGACAACAGCGCGGCGGGGATGGCGGAGGCAATGACCAGCGACGCGCGCCAGTCACCCAGAACCACGATAAGAACGACAAGCACCAGAGCCGCGCCGATCAGGAGATTTTCCTTGACGGTGGAAATGGTTTCTCCCGTTAGCGTCGAGCGCATATAGTAGGGGTCAAGCGTCACGCCGGCTGGCAACAACTTCTGGATACCAGGAAGTGCTTTGCGGATATTTGCAAGAACGGCATTCGAGCTTGCTCCGTCCTGCATCATTACCGCGCCCCGGACGATCTCTCCGTTTCCGTCCCGGGTCGCCGCGCCGAGGCGCGTCCGCGGACCCAGTGCGATACTCCCCACGTCCTGGACCCGGATGACATGCCCGTTCCGGCCGATTCTGACCGGGATCAGACCGAAATCATTCAGGTCGCCGACCAGGGCACGGCCAACAATCACCTGCTGCTCGGCCTGGTGGGCAATCCAGCCACCACCAGCCGAGGCGTTATTACGGTCAACTGCCTGATAGACGTCTGTCACCGTGACTCCGTAGGTACGCAGCCGAAGCGGGTCGAGCGTGACCTGAAAGGTCTGTTCCGCGCCACCATTGATATTGACCTCGGCCACGCCCGCTAGAAGTCTCAGTTCAGGCGCGACCGTCCAGTGCATGATGCGGTTGAGGTCCATGAGCGAATAGCCAGGTCCGCGGATCTGGAACTGCATGATCTCGCCCATGCCGGTCGTCCGCGGCCCCATCTGAACGCTGACACCCGGAACGGCGACACTCTCACGAGCGGCCGGCAGACGTTCGGCGACACGTGCGCGGTCCAAGTCGATGTCTGTCGCATCGTCGAATTGTAGATAGACCGCAGATACACCCGTCCTTGATACCGAGCGCAAATCAATGAGACCCGGAAGAGCAGTCAGACTGGTCTCGACCGGAAAGGTAATCAACTTTTCGACTTCCTCGGTCGCAAGCCCGGGAGCAGTAACCGTCACCATGACCTGGCGGGGTGAAATGTCGGGAACAGGCTCGACAGGAAGCCCTTCGACACAGGCCAGTCCGGTTATCAGGAGGGCAAAAATCAGACCGAAAACAAAAAAGCGTTGCTTCTGGAAGAATTCAAAGAGCATTTTCAGTCTCCATCGAGACCGGACAGAAGCGCCATCGCCTTGAGCGTAAAGCTCCCCTTTGCGACGATAGTGTCATCAGGCTTGAGATCTCCGGACACCACGCTCTGCTCTGGCCCTTCGAGGAGCACACGAACGGGAACAGGTTGAAACGTATCGGCGCCGGTCTGCCGGTACACCACCATATGCCCGTCGACATTCTGCGGGGCGGCGGACGGCACGATCAGACCGCTGGCCTGCTCCTGCGCAGGAAGCCAGGCATTGAGCTGGGTGCCGGGCCGGAATCTCCGACGCGGATCCGAAAATGTCGCGACAACCTTCACCAGCCCAGTTTCGGGATCGGCAGTACCTTCAATGGTCTGAACCTTTGCCATCGCGGCTTGCGCGGGATCGGCTCCCACGGGCATGAACGTCATCTCAGTGCCAATTGAAATGTCTGATGCATCTTCGGGGCGGACGTTAGCCACGACCCATACGGTTTCCAGACTCGTAATCCTGATTACGACGTCTGTGGGCGAAATATCATTATCGACAGCCGTACCGACCTGTTCGACCATGCCATCAACCGGCGCGATCAGGACCGAATTTTCGAAGTCCACGATCCGTTCCGTTGGCGAGGTGAATTCTTCCTCAAGACGATGGGTCAGGGTTTTGACCGCAGCGTCCTGAAAGTGGACAGCGTTCTGCGCCTCGTGCATCACGGCAAGGCGACGCGACACTTCGCCCGCGGAGACTGTGGCCCCGGCCAATGACTTACCACGACGGTACGCCAGTGCAGTATCAGCGAGGTTGGCCTGGGCGCTGGCCAGACTAGCTTTCGCCTGGGCAAGCTGGAGATCGACGACATGCAATGAGTGATCAATATAGGAGACGAGCGTCTGGCCGACGGTGACTTGCTGGCCGGGCAGGACGTAGACCGCGCGGACTTTGCCATCGCCTGCCGGCCGTATGGACACGGAACGCGCGATGTTCTCCGTTACACTCGCCATCGCCTGAATTCGGGGTCTTACGGAGCCTTTTTTAACCTTGACGGTTTCAAGACCCTCGGCCTGCCGGGCTTCTGCATCCATGGTCACGGTCTGCTGCCACCCCTCTGTTTCTTCCGCCAAAGCCAGGTGAGGTAAAGCCACGAATAGGGCTGCGACAACGAGGATACAGGTCGATCTCATGGTATGTACCCCAAGGCGATAACAGTTCTGACGATCGCAATGCGATGATCGATTTCGGCCTGGCTGAAGGTCAGCAGGGCGTTATAGGCATCCATGCGGGCACGAAGCGCCTCTATGAGTGATGTTTCACCGGATCGCCACGACCGCTCCATGGCGTCCGCGCGCGCAAGCATCTCGTGCGCGGCCTGAGCCGTACTGACGATCGAGGCCGATGTGTTTTTCAGATGTGCCTGGACGCGCGCCATCTCGGCCCTGACGGTCCTCTGGGTGGCGATCTCCTGCCGGATGGCGGTGGAAAGCGCACTCTGAGCGGCCGTTCTCACGGGAACCGATGTGACGTCACTTGGGATCGGCATCCTGAGACTGACCCCAACCTGCGTGTCCCATGGCGAACCGTACTGGCCCTGATTGATCACGCCGACGCCGATTTCCGGATTGGGCATATAACTGTGAGCGGCAAGATGATCCTGTTCCGTGGCGACCGTGACGCTCTGGTGAGCCGCACGCACGCGCGGGTCGTTCGCCTCGCTCCATGGCCGCGCGGTCGCTCGCAGGAATAGCGGCCAGTGCGTGTCGATTTCCGACAGACCGGCTTTCGTCGGATGGCCGGTCAGAATATCCAGATTGGCCTGGCCGGCCTCGACTTCCTCGTCGATGGCATTGCGATCGCTTTCCGAAAGAGCGATCCGCGCATCCACCGCCTGCTGTTCCGCCGATGTGCTTTCTCCTGCATGGCTCGATGCCCGCACGGCCCTGGCCATGCGTCGCAACGCAGCCAGTGTGGAATCCATGGCAGATCGCCGTCGCTCGGCGAGCAGGACAGCCCCGATGGCATCCGTGGCACGAATGGCCACCGCCATATGGGCGACATCCTTCTGTACTACAGCGGCCTGTGCATCGGCTTCAGCCACATGCTCAGTTGCCGTTCCTTGTCCTGGCAGCCAGAGAGGAACGGAGAGACCCACCTGTGTCGTGCGGTACGCATAGTTACGGCCGCTGGGTCTGTCGTCATAATATTGAGCATCGACCGATGGCCCACCTGCGAACCAGGATTTCGCGGCACGCTGGCGTTTCTTTGCCCCAGCTTCCTGAGTCGCGAGATCATTCTGGGCAGGATCATTCGTCCATGCTGCTGCGATGACATCATGCAAGGTGGCGGGAATCGCTGTCGTATCGTCGGCTGTGGCCACGCCACCCGACACCAAAGCCATTGCGAGGCTCGCCGCCACAGATTTCCACCGACACCGAACACAACACACGGACATTCGACTGAAAATTCTCATAATATTTTACGATGTTGCATCGAGGCTGCGGGAGCGCAGCAGCCTCAGCGCGTTGAGGGTGACGAGAACGGTTGCCCCGGTATCGGCCGCAATGGCGATCCAGAGCCCTGTCAGCCCCGCGATGGTGGCAATCAGGAACACTCCTTTCAGCCCAAGAGCGATCGAGACATTTTGACGAACATTTCGCATGGTCGAACGGGCGAGGCGGATCAGCGCTGGAATATCGGAGACTCTGTTCCGCAGGATGGCGGCGTCGGCTGCCTCCAGGGCAACATCGGTCCCCGAGCCGATTGCGACCCCGACAGTTGCCTGTTTGAGTGCAGGCGCGTCGTTGATGCCATCTCCGACCATCATAACACCGCCCTGCGCGGCCAGAGCCCGTATTTCGGCCAACTTCTGCTCCGGCAGCAGTTCGGCCTTGTAATGCGCCCCCAGCATTGAGGCGATCGCGGCGGCTGTCCGGCTATTGTCGCCCGTCAGGATGACCGGCGTAATACCGAGGTTGCGTAACTGGCGCATGGCTTCTGCCGCGTCCGCGCGCGGCTCGTCACGGAGGGCAATCAACGCGAGTGCCTTGTCACCATACAAGACGGCAACGGTTTTTCCTTCCGCCTCAAGTTCGGTGGCACGTGCGGTGTCAGTAGCTGACAACGCGCCGTCGCGTACCGCCTGAAGGGGGCTGGAGATCGTGAAATCCATTCCGTCAATGCGGCCTGTCACCCCTCTTCCGGGAATTGCCCTGCTCTCCTGTGCAAGGGGAATGTCGATACCCGGCCCGTTACTCTGGGCTCGGCGCAGGATAGCCTGGGCCAATGGATGGCTGGACGCGCCTTCAACGGCGGCGGCGACAGCAAGAACCTGAGTTTCGGGCAAGCTGTCCAGCACGATGATGTCGGTGACGTCAGGCCGTCCCAGTGTGAGGGTTCCAGTCTTGTCGAGTGCGACTGTCTTCACCCGCGCAGTGGCCTCGATGACCGCTCCTCCCTTGATGAGCAGCCCGTTATGTGCCCCCAGGGCCAGCGCGGACGCTATGGCTGCGGGAACCGATATGACGAGCGCGCAGGGGCAACCAATCAGCAGAAGGGACAACCCGCGATAAACCCAGACCGACCAAGCCTGAGCAAACGCCAGTGGGGGAAGGCATACGACGACCGCCGAAAGCACGACGATCGTCGGCATGTACCAACGGCTGAAGCGGTCGATGAACCGTTGAGTCGGTGCGCGTGCCTCCTCGGCCTGCTCTACAAGATGGATGATGCGGGAGATGGTGTTGTCCGCCGCAGTGCGGGTCACGCGAACCCGCAACGCAGCTTCCGTGTTGACCGAGCCGGCGAAGACGGCATCCGTCGGCCCACGCGACACTGGCACGCTCTCACCAGTGACCGGACTTTCATCAATGCCACTTACGCCGGAAATAATCTCTCCATCCGCCGGAATGCGGTCTCCCGGCCGGACCAGGACCACATCGCCTAGTCGGAGTTCGACAGCAGGAACCTCCCGGATACCGGCAGTGTCTTCGCGCAAGGCGATTTTCGGTACCAACGCTCCGAGCGCGCGGATACCATCACGGGCATGACTGACGGCAACGCCCTCAAGGAGTTCCCCGACCGCGAAGAGGAAGACGACGAGTGCAGCCTCCTGGGCCGCGCCGATAAATAGCGCACCGATCGCCGCGATCATCATCAGGGCTTCGATGGAAAACGGCTGAGCAACCCGGAGCGAGGCTAAGGCGCGGCGGGCAACCGGAAAAAGCCCTACCAGGCAGGCCCCGACAAATGGCCAGGGTTTCATCTCGTTTGGTGCGATCAGGCTGATACCCCAGGCCAGCACCAACAAAATACCGGTCGTGACAACAAGTCGTCCCTTTCCGGTTTTATACCAGGGCGTATCAGGCGCGCCGGCGTCATTCGTCGCATCCTGAGCAAATACAATGTCAGCTACAGTGGCAGGATTGAGGCGCCGGATACCATATCCCAGGCTCCTGACCATCTCTTCGACTTTGGTCACGGAAATCGCATTCTCATCCATGGTCAGTCGCAGTTTCTGAGACACCAGGGAAATCTCTACATTCTGGACGCCTGCGATTTGACCAAGCGCGCCCTTCACCTTGCTGACACAAGCAGCACAGTCCATGCCCGTGACATCCCACTCGCGCCTGTCCGGCATCCGGATTCTCCTGTTCACCCAGCAGCGAATCCGTTATCTACTTCCTCTAGTCGCTAGAGGTTCAAGGGGGCTTTTATGTTCAGTATCGGAAAATTATCCGGGTCAACTGGCGTCAAGGTGCCGACCATCCGCTATTACGAGCAGATCGGCATCCTTGAGGAGCCCGACCGAAGTGAAGGAGGGCAGCGTGTCTATGGAGAGGAAGCAAAAGAGCGCCTGAGTTTTATTCGCCATGCGCGGGAACTTGGATTTTCACTAGATGAAATCCGTGAATTACTAGATCTTGCTGACGATCCCAATCAAAACTGTATGGCCGCATATGAGATAGCAAAACGCCAATTGATCGAGGTCAGGAACCGTATTGCCCGCCTGACGGCTCTCCAGGGCGAATTGCAACGCATGTTGGATCAGTGTTCATGCAACACAATCGGGACCTGTCGGATCATTCAGGTCCTGAGCGATCATTCTTTATGCACGTCAGAACATCTCGGCACGGAGGCAGGGTGCAAAGCGTCGTAAACAAATCATCGAGTATCGCAAACGGGTCGCAGCATGCAGGAGTAGTCCCCATGAACCGCACCATAAAGACCGCATGGGGCACACTTGCCGTCAGTCTGGTCGTTCTGGCCCTGAAGCTTGCCGCCTACTGGATGACGGGCAGCATCGCGCTTTACTCGGATGCGCTGGAAACAATCGTCAATGTAGCGGCCGCCGTCGGCGCGCTTATCGCCCTGTGGGTCAGCGCACAACCCGCAGACGCAAACCATCCCTATGGAGGCCATCGTGTGGATGGTACGCTAAACAACGTTTGGCATGAACAATAAAGGAA
>CALFLO010000171.1 GCA_937880175.1 uncultured Gluconobacter sp. | reverse complement strand
ATCTACACAAGGAGTATCGTCGGCAGCGTCAGATGTGTATAAGAGACAGCGCCAGGCCCGTCCCAATCCGGAAACCGAGTGGGTGATCCAGGAGGTGCCGGAGTTGCGGATCGTCGATCAGGATCTTTGGGACGCGGTCAAGGCACGGCAGGCCAGTGTCAGCGCCAGCCGCGACACACGCGACACGTCATCGCCCGACCATTTCCGCGAGAAACGTCGCCCCCGCTATCTCTTCTCCGGTCTGAGCAAATGCGGCTGCTGTGGTGGCGGCTATTCGATGATCTCCGGCACCCTGCTGGGCTGCTCGACAGCCCGCAACAAGGGCACCTGCGACAACCGGACCAATATGCGCCGCGAGGAACTGGAGCGCCGCGTCCTTGATGCCCTGCGTCACCACCTGATGGATCCGGACCTGTTCGCCGAATTCTGCACGGCGTTCACCACCGAGATGAACCGGCTGCGCATGGAGGCGTCGGCCGACATCGGCGCAGCGGAATCAGAACTGAAGCGGGTGGAACGCGACATCCAGCGGTTGATGGATCTCTACCTCTCAGAAGCCATTTCCATCGAGACGGTCAAGGAGCGCGGATCGAAGCTCGAAGCCCGCAAGGCGGAACTCAAGGAGTTCCTTGCAACTGCCGAAGCGCCCCCGCCCCTGCTCCATCCACAGATGGCGGAGTTCTACCACCGGCAGCTCGCGCGCCTGCACGACATGCTGCATTCCGAACTGGACGAGAAGCGTCAGGAGGCGGCCGAGGTGATCCGTTCACTGATCGAGGCGATCATTCTCACGCCGTCCGACAAGGGCCTCCAGATCGATGTTCGAGGCGAGCTCGCCGGCATCCTGACAGTGGCCTCGGGCAGCGGACAAACGAAAACCCCAGCCCGTTTTCGGACTGGGGTTCATGATGCATTGGCATCGCAAGTTCAGATGGTTGCGGGGGCACGCAGCCCCCGATACCGACAATCTCTGGTGTTTTCTGTCTAGACGAATAGTTTGTTCAGAGGGTGAACGAAGTTAAAATCCGTCATTTTTAAATGCTAAGCTTGACAGGGACGCCAAAGATCCGAATGTCCACAAAAAGTGCTATGAAACTTACATCACTAAAAGCAGCGAAAAAGATCTACCGCTCAGAATCCCCAATTTGTACCCCGAGGAGCTTATGCTCCGGCGCGTCCCCAAACAGCCTCGCGATAACGGAATTTTGCGCGGAAATATTCTCCTCCTCACCTAATAAACTCAACATAGAGGAATAGTTTTCAGTATTCAGGGATATAATACACTGCTTCCCGCTACCCTTGAGTGCCGACATGACAAGACTTAACCATTTAGCACGTTGCCTAGGATCAATATGGTCAAAAAGGCCATTATCATGCCATAGGTGACCCATGTTGTGATTTGCGCCATACATAAAGATAATCCAGTCGAAGCATACAATACGCGCCGCATTGATACCGTCAGAGTCTTGGCCCTGCACGTCCACTGAGAGATTGTAGCGGAGCTTGTTTTCTTTTGTGTTATTGTCCAATCCAATTCCAGCAGCTTCCTGAGGATAAAGCTCGCCTACTAACGCTCGGAATTTCTCATCGACCCACTCTACCGGCAATGTCTCAAGATAATCTTCGGTTCTCGCATCTTGCTCGGCCATCTCTTTTTTAACGTTTATAGCTTCGTGCTGAAGGCCCCGATCTCCCTCAATAAAAGCAATGAGCCGTTTTGCATCTTGCTCTTTAAATGCAAGTTTCCTCACTACAGCCTCATAGTCATCCAGAGCCTTTTTTCCGGAGAGATACTGCAAGCTCGAATCTCTTCCCTGGGCGATCGCTGCGCGTTGAACCTCACATTCATCTCTCTTTGACATCAAACGCTCTCGATCACGGGTGAGCCTTTGCTGCCTTTTCCTCGCCAAAGAATAATGGAATGTTTCAACATCCTCAAAATGTTTTAGAGCTTCAGGCTTAAAGACATCGCTTAGTCCCTCATAAAAAGAGGAAAGAGCTTCTTTACTGATATCCGGTCGTTGCGTTAACGAAGCCTCTATTCCACGTAACTGATATTCGATAACAGCAATTTCGGACTCTTTCTGCCTAAGATCTAGTGTAAGCTTGTCAGCTTGAGACTTAATATCCTCATAATCATCAGCAATCTTCATATCTTTTAGATTTTCGCTGATTTCTGTAATCTCGGTTTGGAGCTTTTTCAGATACGCGTCAGGCCTAACACCACCCAAAAGAAGTTGCTGCAGCCTCTCGTCTCGTGACTTTAGGAGCTTTCTGATCTCCTGGATCTCAGTCTGTTTGACTCTCAGATCAACCTTTTTGGTGACTAGACTTATGTCCACACCAAGTAGATAAAGCGTCCTTGTTAAAGCCTCATAATCTTGCTCACGTGTCAATACGACAGGATCATTCCTATCGGATCGCTTTACTCTACCAAAACGACTATAAAGTGACCGGAATGTAATTCCATCCGCTTCTTTATTAATATTGAATGGACCAAAGCCATCAAGCCATGATCTTAGCTTGGTTATAGACAAACTACTTCCGTCAAGTTTTATTTCATTTCCGTCCCCACGTCGAGATATCACGTGAGTGGTTCCGTTCAATTCAAACTCGAGACTAAATACCCAGTCTGGGATACTCTTAACAAGAACACTGTCTTTGCTCGCGCCAAGACAGTGATGCACCAGTTTTAAAGCAAGAGTTTTCCCAACGCCATTGGAACTAGCCTCTTTCTTTGAGGCATCGCCGACGATCAAAGAGACCCCTTCTGGATGAAAAATAAGGGGTTTAAAAGACGAGTGATTGCAAGTGAGGGAAATGAGTTTCATTAGATTGCGACTACGCGATCATTTTCAACTGAAACGACGGCACCGATAGCATAAAGAAGAGTGACTGCGAGAATGAGTTTCTCAAAGTCAACCTGACCAGGCCACCCGCTATCGTTGCGAGCAAGAAGATTTTGCAGTTCATCAAGAGTCTTCGGCACTCTGACGAGGCTACGCACTCTACCAGCCAAACCTACGACGCTGTCGCAAAACCTCACATGGTCATGTGGCGCCACTGCCAGCCGTAGGTTTGTCGTAGACATCACAAGCCTCAAAAAAATGTGCCAAAATTACTTCCGCAGCCCCTTGGAAAGCCTTCTGCGTATAAATATTCTGCTTCGCGCTGTTGGGTACGATCTCCTCCAGCATCCAGACATAGCGGAGATCGGCTGCATCTTCCACCCCAGTTATCGTAGATTTGCTCCTCTCGTAGAGGGTACGTAACTCCTGTGCGATGCCCTGCGCAAGCCACTGGTCCCGCGTGCTTAAAAAAGCTGTTACATCTGCATCTTGGTAGCTATTTGCGCGCAAGCGAGACCCAATCTCGTCTGACAGACCATTGAATTCCAGCTTTTCTTCGAAATCAGGAGCAAGGCCCTTCGAACGCGTTGATATCGCAGCAGCCTTGCTGGCTAAATGATCTATCAATTCTCCCATCGCTCGCTTGTCTATGACACCTGGCTGCTCACTTGGCACACCCCCAACAATTTCGATCATCAGGTGTTCAGGGAGCTTGGTAAAGCTATTTGTCAATTTAGCACAGGCGATGGCGTCGGCCACAATTTTGTGTGTCGTCTGTATTCCTTGAAGCTTTTGCTCTACAGGCGCAGGTACTCCTTGAAACCGATCGTTCAAAACAAAGCTATAACGCTGCAAGCCGGCCCACTGCGCCTTTAATTTCGAGAAGTCTTCTTCCGCCTTTTTTGCCGCAGCTACGGAGGTCCAAGAGGAACCAGCTTTTGGTCCATACACTTGCAGATAATGGCCAACAGACGGAATATATCCGTCATTTCCACCATCGCCACTGTTGCCCCATGGTGCTATTGACTGGAAATCATCATATTCGCCCTCAAACACACTATTTACCAGGCTTTGAAAAGACATGCTGTCGGCTTCATGGAGGCGAAGCCGAAATAGAAGTCTGTACCAAAAAATAGCACTCAATATCCCTCAACTCCCGCACCTGTCATAAACGCCAACGATTACCCTACCCCGTAATAACATTCTTGGCGCCATGATACTGCCCTATGTCCGCCATCGCTCTTGAGATCATTCCTCATTATAAGCTTTCCGCAAAGCCTCCAATTTTCAGGCGCGTATTCAAGTATTATTAGGAGCTCTGGTAGTTCACCAGATATGTTGAAAAAAATCTATCCGCATTAGGGAAAATACAATGCGGGAACTGTATGTCAGAAATCAAGGCGAATACTGATTGCAATGTTGGCTGACATCTACCCATTCCGCTCCGACGAGATCGGCCAGACGGTCTGGTGTCAGACACACAGAACTGTTCCGGTCTCCCGCTGCCGGCCAGACCACATCGAATGCGCGTAATGACGTGTCACAGAAAACCCGCACAGGCTGAGGCAACCCGAAGGGACATACACCGCCGACCGGATGGCTGGTCAGTTCCAGCACCTCTTCCGCTGGCAGCATGCGGGGCCTGTTTCCGAACGTATCTTTCGTCTTGCGGTTATCCAGCCGCCCCGTTCCTGCCATGACGACCAGAATCCGTTCATCGCCGACTTTCAGTGCCAGCGTCTTGGCAATCTGCCCTTCCTGCACCCCGAGCGCCTGGGCTGCTTCCGCGACTGTCGCCGTACTGTCTGTCAGCACCATGGGTTTGATGTCTGATGCATTTGCATCGAAAAATGCTTGAACGGACTCCCGGCTCATCCCTGTCTTCCCATGATACTGGCAAACCTTTTCTGGTCCCGTTGATGACACACCATGCGGTCCCCTGCGACAATCACGATTCCGCTCACAACGGCGTCACCTGAAAGCTGCTGACGTCGATCATGAAACTACCATCCGTCTCGATCCCGAAATGGCGCACGACATCGTCAGGCGCTGCCTGTTGCAGGGAGCGGATGGCGACGACCCGTTCAGGGGGTGTTTTCGTTCGCGCCACCCAGCTTTCGAAGTCCATACGCAGACGATGAGTTCCGACGGTCTGAAGAACGAACCCCGCCTGTGCCAGCAGGGTCGCCCATTCGGCCACTCCGTAATTCCGAATATGCGAGATATCACGCAACAGTTCCATCGACTGAAGCCAGCTATCCAGCAGGCCGGAAGGAGGGGCTATCACATCAATGAATAAAGCCATCCCTGATGGCGCCAGCACACGTCGTGCCTCCCGCAGACCTGCTGGCGCCTCAGACCAGTGATGGGTCGTAAAGCGGCAGAAGATGGCGTCAAAGCTCCCATCCTCAAAAGGGAGCGTCTCTGCGGGGGCCTGCACGGTCGTGACGTTGGACAGTCCCTGTCGTGCTGCTTCATGCGCAACGGCATCCAGCATCGGACCAGTCACATCGCAGGCGACAACCTCTCCGACATGGGGGGCGAGCCGATAGGTGACGTGACCTCCACCGCA
>CALFLO010000170.1 GCA_937880175.1 uncultured Gluconobacter sp. | reverse complement strand
GGGGCGTGTTGTGCGGGTGGGGAGCCGGAACCCGGAGAGCGATCAGGCGCTGGCGCGGTTTCCCGGAGACGGGCGCGTGGAATTCGTCAAGGCGTCCGTGAATGACGAGGCGTCGCTGGAGCGTCTGTTTGCCGGGGCGGATGCGGGGCTCAATCTCGTGTCGATCATGTCGCCGGATGTGCGGGCGATGCATCGCGTCAATGTGGAGGGTGCGCGTCTGGCGGCGCTTGTGGCGCGGCGTGAGGGCGTGGGGCAGTACCTGCATATGTCGGCGATTGGTGCGTCAGTGACGTCCCCGGGGAATTACGGGCGGAGCAAGGGGCTGGCGGAACAGGGGGTGCGGGAGGTGTTTCCCGAAGCGGCCCTGTTGCGGCCTTCGGTGATTTTCGGGCCGGAGGACAGTTTCTTCAACATGTTCGCGCTGATTGCGAAGCTCTCGCCGGTGCTGCCGGTTTTTGCGGCGGGGACGCATTTCCAGCCGGTCTATGTGGGGGATGTGGCGCAGGCGGTGATGGCGCTGGTTGCGCCGGGCCATGAGGGCATGACGGTCGAAGCCGGTGGACCGGATGTGCTGACCATGAAGGAACTGATGGCGTTCGTGCTGGAGGCGTCGGGGCGTCGGCGGTTGCTGTTGCCGGTGCCGGGCTGGGTGGCGAAGCTGGAGGCGGAAATCCTTGAGCCGTTGCCGGGGCATCTGCTGACGCGGGATCAGGTCGTGATGATGGGGCTCGATAATGTGGTGCAGCCGGGGCCGGGCAATTTGCAGTCGCTCGGGATTGTTCCGACGGCGATGCGGAGTGTTGTGCCGGGGTATCTGGCGGGGAGCATTTGTGAGAGCTGGCGGCGCTTTCGGAAGTGATGGGTCCGGTATGGACCTAAACGATTGTGTGAAAAATGCCTCAGGAGGACTGTAGATGGGGTATTTCCAATGAAAGGTCAGTGTCACTGACTGTTATTGGATAAAGTGACGGAATAGCTGCTTTCTCACTCGCATGTTTGCAGGAGACACGACGCATGGCCGAACGGATGTTGCAGTTCGTCACCCACCCCCAGGTGCTTCCGGAGAAGCGCGACGCCGCTGAACGCCGTCAGGACTTCGGGGAGATTTATCGTGGGTTCGCGCGCAGCCGGGCGGAAGAGCAGGCCTCGCGGTGTTCGCAGTGTGGGATTCCCTTCTGCTCCGTGCATTGTCCGCTGGGGAACAACATTCCCGACTGGCTGAAGCTGACGGCCGAGGACCGGCTTGAGGAAGCGTATGAGATGTCGTCCGCGACGAATACGTTCCCGGAGATCTGCGGGCGGATCTGTCCGCAGGACCGGCTGTGCGAAGGCAACTGCGTCATCAACAAGGGCTTTGAGAGCGTCACGATCGGCGCTGTCGAGCGGTTCATTACCGAAAATGCGTTCGAGCAGGGCTGGGTGAAGCCGTCGCTTCCGGACCGGGATCTTGGGCGCAGTGTCGGGATCGTGGGGTCCGGTCCGGCGGGTCTGGCCTGTGCGGAGCGTCTGCGGGCGCAGGGTTATGAGGTTCATGTCTATGAGCGTCAGGACCGTGTGGGTGGGCTGCTGACTTACGGGATTCCGAGCTTCAAGCTGGAAAAGCATGTGGTGGCGCGGCGTCATGCGCTTTTGGAGGCGCAGGGGATCGTGTTCCATCTCTCCACGCCTGTTGGGTCGGGTGCGGGCGAGACGTCCCTTGAGGATCTGCGGGCGCGGCATGATGCGGTGTTTCTGGCGACGGGCGTGTATCGCTCGCGCGATGTGAAGGTGCCGGGGGCCGGGCTTGAGGGTGTTGTCGATGCGATCGACTTCCTGACGGCGTCGAACCGTCGGGGCTATGACGAGGATCCGGGCGAGGACGCAGCCCTTCATGCGAAGGGGCGTCGGGTCGTGGTCATTGGCGGTGGTGACACGGCCATGGACTGCGTGCGCACGTCGATCCGTCAGGGTGCCGAGCGTGTGACGTGCGTTTATCGTCGGGACCGGGCGAACATGCCGGGGTCGCGGCAGGAAGTTTACAATGCCGAGGAAGAAGGCGCGCATTTCGAGTGGCTGGGTTCGCCGGAAGCGTTTCTGGGCGATGGCAGCGTGTCGGGCGTGCGGGTGTTGAGGATGCGGCTGGGGGCTCCGGATGCGTCGGGGCGCCGGTCCATCGAGGGCACGGGACAGCATGACGTGATCGAGGGCAATCTGGTCATCAAGGCTCTGGGTTTCGATCCCGAGGATCTGCCGGGGCAGTTCAATGCGCCTGAGCTGGCCGTGACGCGCTGGGGCACGCTGACGGTGCCGCCGGGGGGCTTTGCGACGAGTCTGCCGGGTGTGTTTGCCGGCGGCGATATCGTGCGCGGGGCGAGCCTGGTTGTCTGGGCGATCAAGGATGGCCGGGATGCGGCTGATGCGATCCATCATCATCTGACTGAAACACTGACCGGTTCTCTGGAGGCCGCGGAATGACCCAGGATCGTGACATGACTCATAATAACGATTTCATCCGCGAATATGCCGAGAACGTCGAACGGCTGAAGGGGCTGTATGACCCGTCGCAGGAGCGCGATTCCTGTGGTGTGGGTCTGGTCGCGGCGCTGGATGGCAAGCCGTCGCGCAGTGTGGTTCAGGCGGGCATCGAGGCGCTGGGCAATATCTGGCATCGCGGTGCGGTTGATGCGGACGGCAAGACCGGCGATGGCGCGGGCATTCATGTGGAAATCCCGCAGGATTTCTTTGCCGAGGCGATCCATAACGGCTCCAGCGACGATACGATCGACGGGCGCATTGCGGTGGGGATGGTGTTCCTGCCCAAGACCGATCTCGGCTCGCAGGAGCGGGGCCGTCAGATCATCGAGACGGAGATCCTGAACTTTGGTTACGGGATTTATGGCTGGCGTCAGGTGCCGATCGATACGGCGTGCATTGGCGAGAAGGCCAACCAGACGCGGCCGGAGATCGAGCAGATCATGATCCGCAACCGGCTTGGCCGGTCCGAGGACGAGTTCGAGCGCGATCTTTATGTGCTGCGTCGCCGGATCGAGAAGCAGGCGACGGCGCAGCAGGTTGATCTGTATGTGTGTTCGATGTCCTGCCGCTCGGTGATCTACAAGGGCATGTTCCTGGCCGAGAACCTGACGGATTTTTATCCGGATCTGCTGGATGAGCGGTTTGTGTCGCGGTTTGCGATCTATCATCAGCGGTATTCGACCAACACGTTCCCGACCTGGAAGCTGGCCCAGCCGTTCCGGAAAGTGGCGCATAACGGCGAAATCAACACGATTTCGGGCAATACGAACTGGATGCGTTCGCATGAGACCCGGCTCGCGCATCCGGATCTGGACCCGTACATGGCGGATCTCAAGCCTGTCGTGCAGGCTGCGGGTTCGGATACGGCAGTGCTGGACAATGTGTTCGAACTGCTGACCTTTGCCGGGCGGGATGCGCCGATGGCGAAGACGATGCTGGTGCCGGCGTCTGGTGGTGCGAACTCGGCGATGTCGGATGCGGCGCGGGCGCTGTTTCGGTACTGCAATGCGGTGATCGAGCCCTGGGATGGTCCGGCAGCCTTGTGTGCGACGGACGGACGCTGGGTTGTGGCGGGGCTGGATCGCGCCGGGCTGCGTCCGCTGCGGTACAGCATCACGCAGGACGGGCTGCTCATTGTGGGGTCCGAGACCGGGATGGTTCGGGTGCCGGATGCGCGGGTCAAAAGCCGCGGGCGGCTTGGTCCGGGGCAGACGCTGGCGCTCGATCTGAAGGAAGGGCGGCTTTACCAGCCTGAAGACCTGTTGGAGATGCTGGCGTCGCGTCAGGATTTTCAGGGCTGGGTCAAGCATATCCGCGATATTGAGCCGATCGTGCGCGATGTGGTCGAGCCTGAGGCGCTCGATCCGGATCTGCTACGGCGGCATCAGGTGGCGGTCAGTCTGACGCATGAGGAGCTGGAGACCATTCTGCACCCGATGGTGGAGAATGCGGCCGAAGCTCTGGGCTCGATGGGCGATGATACGCCGCTTCAGGTGCTGTCGAAGATCTATCGCGGGCTGGCGCATTATTTCCGTCAGGGGTTCAGCCAGGTCACGAATCCGCCGATCGATTCGCTGCGTGAGACACGGGTGATGAGTCTGATCACGCGGCTGGGCAATCTGGGGAACATTCTCGATCAGGCGCCGGAGCAGTGCGATCTGTTGCAGCTGCCGAGCCCGGTTCTCACGATTGGTGAGTTTGACGAGCTGCTGAAGGTCTGTGGTGAGAATGCGGGCGTAATCGACTGCACGTTCCCGGCCGAAGAGGGCGAGGAAGGTCTGCGGGCGGCGATTGCGTCCATCCGGGCGCAGGCGGAGGATCATGTTCGCGGTGGATGCACGCATCTGTTCCTGACGGACGACAATACGGATGCGACGCGGGTGGCGATCCCGATGATCCTTGCGACGGCGGCCGTCCATGTTCATCTCGTGCGCAATTCACTGCGGACGTTCACGTCGCTGAACGTGCGGACGTCCGGCGGGATCGACGTGCATGCGATTGCGGTGACGATCGGCGTGGGTGCGACGACGGTGAACCCGGCTCTGGCGCAGTATTGCGTGGCGGACCGGCTGCGGCGCGGGCTGTTTGGCAAGATGTCCCTGCGTGAGGCTATGGAGCGGTATCGCAAGGCCGTGGACAAGGGTCTGCTGAAGATCATGTCCAAGTCGGGCATTTCGATCATTTCGGCCTATCGTGGCGGGTATAATTTCGAGGCGATCGGGCTGTCCCGCGCGCTGGTGGCGGAGTTCTTCCCGGGGATGCCGTCGCGGATTTCGGGGATCGGTCTGCCGGGCATTGCGCGCAACATCCTTGGTGCCCATGCGGCGGCGTGGGACCGGAAGGTCGAGGCGCTGCCGGTCGGGGGGCGTTACAAGCTCCGGCGTCAGGGTGAGACGCATGCGTTCTCGGGGCAGCTTGTGCATATGCTTCAGAGTGCGGTGACGGCGAACAGCTTTACGCTGTACCGGCGTTATGCGGATGCGGTGCGTCAGATGCCGCCGGTGGCGCTGCGTGATCTGCTGGATTTCAAGCCGGCCCATGCGCCGGTTCCGGTGGATGAGGTCGAGAGCATCACGCAGATCCGGCGTCGTCTGGTGGCGCCGGGGATTTCGCTGGGGGCGCTGAGTCCCGAGGCGCATGAGACGCTGGCGATTGCCATGAACCGGATTGGTGCGAAGTCCGATTCCGGTGAGGGTGGCGAAGATGCCGAGCGGTCCAAGCCGCGTCCGAACGGGGATAATGCGTCTTCGGCCATCAAGCAGGTGGCGTCCGGGCGTTTTGGTGTGACGGCGCAGTATCTGAATGACTGCCGCGAGATTGAGATCAAGATGGCGCAGGGTGCGAAACCCGGCGAGGGCGGGCAGCTTCCGGGCTTCAAGGTGACGGAGCTGATCGGGCGTCTGCGTCATGCGACGCCGGGGGTGACGCTGATTTCGCCGCCGCCGCATCATGACATCTATTCGATCGAGGATCTGGCGCAGCTTATTTACGATCTCAAGCAGATCAATCCGACGGCGACCGTCACGGTCAAGCTGGTG
Organism: uncultured Gluconobacter sp.; assembly: GCA_937880175.1. Taxonomy (GTDB): domain Bacteria; phylum Pseudomonadota; class Alphaproteobacteria; order Acetobacterales; family Acetobacteraceae; genus Gluconobacter. The sequence goes on along the minus strand of CALFLO010000170.1, from coordinate 10,363 downwards.
GCGCGGACGGGCATCGGCACGATCGCGGCCGGTGTGGCGAAGGCCAAGGCAGATGCGATCCTGATTTCCGGCCATTCGGGCGGAACGGGTGCGAGCCCGCAGTCTTCGATCCATTATGCGGGTCTGCCCTGGGAAATGGGGCTGTCCGAAGCGCATCAGGTGCTGATGCTGAACCGGCTACGTCATCGTCTGGTGCTGCGGACCGATGGTGGCATCAAGACGGGCCGTGACGTTGTCATGGCGGCGATGCTGGGTGCGGAAGAGTTCGGTATTGGTACGGCTGCACTCGTGGCGATGGGCTGTATCATGGTGCGTCAGTGCCACTCCAACACCTGCCCGGTGGGCGTGTGTGTGCAGGACGAAAAGCTGCGGGAGAAGTTCGGGGGATCGCCTGAGAAGGTCATCAACCTGTTCACGCTGATTGCGGAAGACATCCGGCATATTCTCGCGGATCTGGGGGTGCGGTCGCTTGAAGAGGTGATCGGGCGGACGGATATGCTGCGTCAGGTGTCGCGTGGTGCGGATTATCTGGATGATCTGGATCTGAACTCGCTGCTGGTTCAGGCCGATCCGGGTGGTCATGCGCGGTTCTGCACCCGTGAAGGGCGCAACGAGGTTCCAGAGACGCTGGACGGGCAGATCATCCCGGATGCGACGGCGCTGTTCGAGCGTCGGGAGAAGCTGCATCTGCATTACACCGTGCAGAACACGCATCGTGCGATCGGTACGCGGGTTTCGGGGCTGATTACGCGCAAGTTTGGCATGAAGGAGCTTCCGGAAGGGCAGCTTACGCTGTCGCTGCGGGGGTCTGCCGGGCAGTCGCTGGGTGCGTTTGGTGTGCAGGGGCTCAAGATCGAGGTCGAGGGCGATGCCAACGACTATGTCGGCAAGGGGCTTTCGGGGGCGACGATTGTTGTCCGCAAGTCACCGGCGGCGCAGTGGGCCTCCGAGCAAAGCGCGATCATCGGCAATACGGTTCTGTACGGGGCGACGGCGGGGACCCTGTTTGCGGCCGGGCAGGCGGGTGAGCGCTTTGCGGTCCGGAACTCCGGTGCGACGGCCGTGGTCGAGGGCTGTGGCTCGAATGGCTGCGAATACATGACCGGCGGGACGGTCGTGATCCTTGGGGAGACGGGCGATAATTTCGGCGCCGGTTTCACGGGGGGCATGGCTTATGTGCTGGATGTGAAGGGGCGGTTCGAGGCGCAGATCAACCCCGATACGGTGATCTGGAGCCGTGTTCAGGCTGGCAGCCGCTGGGATCAGGAGCTTCGCGCACTTGTGGAGCGGCATGTGGCGGAGACGGGCAGTACCTATGCCGAGGATCTGCTGCATTGCTGGGAGCGGACGCTGGAGCGGTTCTGGCATGTCGTGCCGCGCGATTATGCGCGGATCATCGGCTATGTTCAGGAAGATCTGTCGCAGCTTTCGGCCTGAGGCGCGTTATCCCTGCCTGGGACGGAGTTTCAGGCAGGGGCGTCATTGCTGGCATGCGCATGGGGTTGCCCAGCGCGTGCAATCGAGCCGAAGCGGCAGGAGACGGTCTTGCTGGGGGCTGCGATTCGGTTCCGCAGATTTTCAAAGAATGTCAGCCTCCCCGGATGCCTGGGGGGGGTATATCTGCGTGAAGTGGCGGAAGATCCGGGGTTGTGGGCCGGGTCGTGGTCCTGCGGCGGTTTTACACTACGGATTTGTCATCAACATCCCGTTTGACGGGGGGAATTGTGGCTTTAAGGTCAGGATATGACCATGCTCTTTTCTGCCGCTGACGGCACGTCCAATTCCTCCTCCGCGGAGCATCTGCCTCCCCGCTGGGATCTCTCTGACCTTTATGCCGCGCCGGAAGATCCGGTTCTGGCCGAGGATTTCGACCGCTGGGCTGGAGAAGCGCGGCGCTTCTGCGAGACATACAAGGGGACTCTGGACACGCTGAGCGGCGCTGAGCTGGCGGAGGCCTTTGCGGAATACGAGGCGATCGAGGAGGGGCTGGGCAAGATCGGGTCTTTCTCAAGCCTTGGCTTTGCGGCGCATACGACTGATCCGGTCTGGGGGCGGTTTGCGCAGGGCGTGCAGGAACGGATGACGGAGGTGGCCTCCGATCTGATGTTCTTCACGCTGGAGCTGAACCGCATTCCCGACGAGACGCTGGCGCGGATCTGTGAAGCGCCGGAGATGCGCAAATGGGATGCGTATCTGCGGGATCTGCGGATGTACCGGCCGTATCAGCTTTCTGACGAGGTCGAGCAGGTGCTGATGGACAAGTCGGTGACGGGGCGCAACGCCTGGAACCGGCTGTTCGATGAGACCATGGCGACGCTGAGTGTCACGATCGACGGTGAGGAAAAGCCGCTGGGCGAGGCGTTCAATCTGCTGACGAACGCGGATCGTGCGAAGCGCGAGGCTGCGGCGCAGCAGATCAGCGCGGTTCTGGGCGAAAATTCGCGTCTGCTGACGATGATTACGAACACGCTCGCCAAGGACAAGGCGATCGGGGACAAGTTGCGGGGTTATCCGCGCCCGACGAGTTCGCGCAATCTGGCGAACATGGTCGAGGACGAGGTTGTCGATGCGCTGGTGGGCGCGGTGGACGAGGCTTATCCGCGGCTGGCGCACCGGTATTATGCGCTCAAGGCGAAGTGGCTCGGGCTTGAGACGCTGGAGCACTGGGATCGCAATGCGCCGCTTCCGGGTGTGGATGTGCGCAAGATCGACTGGGAGCAGGGCAAGGAGATCGTGCGCAACGCCTATGCCGGGTTCGATCCTGCGTTGGGTGAGATCGTCCAGAAGTTCCTGACGCATCCGTGGATTGATGCGGCTCCGGTCGCGGGGAAGTCTTCGGGGGCGTTTTCCCATTCCTGTGTGCCGTCTGTTCATCCGTATATCCTGATGAACTATCGCGGGCAGCCGCGTGACGTCATGACGCTAGCGCATGAACTGGGGCATGGCGTGCATCAGACGCTCGCCGGGAAGACGCAGGGCTATCTGAACGCGGATACGCCGCTGACGCTGGCGGAAACGGCGTCGGTGTTTGGCGAGATGCTGACGTTCCAGTCGCTGCTGGATGCGGAGAGCGATCCGAAGCGCCGTCGTCACATGCTGGCGGCGAAGGTCGAGGATATGCTCAACACGGTTGTCCGGCAGATCGCGTTCTACCAGTTCGAAGTGAAGGTTCATGACGAGCGGGCGAAGGGTGAGCTTTCGCCGGAGCGTCTGGGGGAAATCTGGCGTGAGGTTCAGGTGCGGAGTCTCGGCCCCGTATTCCACTTCACACCGGATTATGATCTGTACTGGTCTTATATTCCGCATTTCGTGCATTCGCCGTTCTATGTTTATGCGTATGCTTTCGGGGATTGTCTGGTGAATGCGCTTTATGGCGTTTATCAGGAAAAACCTGAGGGTTTTGCTGCGAAATACCGCACCATGCTCGAAGCGGGCGGGACGCTGCGGCACAAGGAACTGCTCGCGCCGTTCGGACTTGATGCGACAGATCCGGGTTTCTGGCGTAAAGGACTGGATGTGATCTCGGGGCTGATCGATCAGCTCGAGCAGGAGGACTGAGGAGCATCATGGCGAGGGATCTCGACAACACCGGCCTCATGGGGGAGCTGCGTCGCATGGCGCGGACCTCCGGCGCGGTCGGCGGCATTGCGGCACGGATGGCGGGCAGCCGTCTGGGCTTCAAGACGGACAAGGGCGTTCATGCAGAGGGCCTGAAGTCGGCGTTGGGAAACCTCAAGGGGCCGCTGATGAAGGCGGCCCAGCTTCTCTCCACCATTCCCGGTGCGTTGCCGGACGAATACGCCGAAGAGCTGGCGCATCTGCAGTCCAATGCGCCGCCGATGGGATGGAGCTTCGTGCGCCGTCGCATGCAGGCCGAGCTTGGCGCGGGTTGGGAAAAGCATTTCCGCTCCTTCAGCCATGAGGCCGTGGCGGCGGCGTCGCTCGGGCAGGTGCACCGGGCGCGTCTGGTCGACGGGCGCGAGGTCGCGTGCAAGTTGCAGTATCCGGACATGCAGGCGGCTGTGGATTCGGATCTGCGGCAGTTCCGGGCGGCGCTGGGGATTTACCGGCAGTTCGAGACGGCCATCCGTCAGGACGAGGTCTATACCGAGTTGGCGGACCGGCTGCGCGAAGAGCTGGATTACCGGCGTGAGGCAAGCCATTTGCGGCTGTATCGGGACATGCTCTCGAACACGCCTCAGGTCACGGTGCCGGCGCCGGTTGAGGAGCTGTCCACCGGGCGGCTGCTGACGATGGACTGGGTGAGCGGGCGCAGCATGCGGACCGTTCTGGGTGAGAACCTGCCGCTGGAGGATCGCAATGCGATGGCCACGGCGCTGTTCAAGGCCTGGTACACGCCGGTCTATCGCTATGGTGTCATTCACGGTGACCCGCATATGGGCAATTTCACCGTGCGGGACGATTACGGTCTGAACCTGCTGGATTTCGGGGCTGTGCGGGTCTTTTCGCCGCGCTTTGTGGAAGGGATCATCGATCTGTTCACGGCGCTGCGGGAGAATAACGAGGAACTGGCGTTCCACGCTTACAGCAAGTGGGGTTTTGTCGGGATTTCGCGCGAGACGGCGAATATCCTGAATGAATGGGCGCGGTTCTTCTACCGGCCGCTGATGACGGATCGTGTGTGCTCCATGCAGGAGAGCAATGATCCGGCCGAGGCGCGTCAGGTTCTCGAAAAGGTCTATGAAGGCCTCAAGCGGACGGGCGGTGTGCGGTTGCCGCGTGAGTTCGTGCTGATGGACCGTTCGGCGATCGGGCTGGGCAGTGCGTTCCTGCGTCTGGAAGCGCGGCTGAACTGGCATAAGATGTTCGAGGAACTGATCGAGGGCTTCGATGTAAATGCTCTGGCAGCGCGTCAGAAGGAGGCTCTGGCGAAGGCGAAGGTGCCACCGGCGCTGTCTTCGCTCTGAGGGGCTCTGGTTATGAAAAGGGGGCGCTTCCTTTGCGGGAAGCGCCCCCTTTTTTTGTGTCTGCGCTCTTATTTGGAGGGCAGGGCGTAGGCGATGACGTAGTCGCCGCGGTTTTTGTCGACGCCGGAGCGGGTCAGGCCGCCTGCGGTGACGACGATGAACTGTTTGCCGGTCTTGTCGGACAGGTAGCTCATGGGAGCGGCCTGCGAGGCGACGGGGAGACGGGCTTTCCAGACGACTTCGCCGGTGTCGGTGTTGAGCGCGCGGACGTAGTTGTCGAGCGTGCCGGAGAAGAACACCAGGCCGGTATGGGTGGCCAGCGGGCCGCTCATGGTTGGCATGCCGAGCGGGATGGCGAGGCCGGGGACCATGCCGTGGATGGGCATGTCCTGAATGGTGCCGAGGGGCATGCTCCATTTGACCTTGCCGCTGCGCAGGTCGATGGCGTTCATCGTACCATAGGGCGGTTTTACGCAGGGGAGACCGGCGGGGGAGAAGAACATCGAGCGGACGACGCCCCAGGGGGTGCCTTTCTGTTCGGAATATTCGCCTTCCGAGCTGGGTTTGAAGCCGCTGCGGCGGGCTTCTTCCTGCTTCATGAACTTGCCCCACTGGGCCATGCGGATGTCGTTGACCAGCAGCGTTCCGGTGCTTTCATCCACGGCGCCGCCGCCCCAGTTGATGCCGCCGTAATAGCCCGGATAGATGATGGTGGCCTGTTTCTCGTTGACGGGTGTGAACTCGCCTTCATAGCGGTAGGAGGCGAACTGGATGCGGCACAGGAGCTGGTCGAAGATCGTGCCGCCCCACATGTCGCTGGCCTTCAGGCGCTCTGCTCCGACCGAGAGGGCGGAATAGGGCTGCTCGGGGGACAGGTACTGGTGTTCGGGTGCGCCGTCCTGCGGGACTTTGCGCATTTCCACGGGGACGATCGGGGTGCCGTCGCGACGGTCGAGCACGAAAATCTGGCCGCGTTTGGTCATGGCGATGATCGCCGGGCGGGTGCCCCCATGGCCGTCCGGAATGTCGTAAAGGATGGGCTGGGCCGTGGCGTCGTAGTCAACGAGGTCGTGGTTGGCGGTGCGGAAGTGCCAGCGTTCGTCACCGGTCTTGGCGTCCACGGCGACGAAGGCGTCGTTGTATTCATCCGAAGCCTTGCTGCGGTCGCCGCCCCAGAAATCAGGCGTCTGATTGCCGAGCGGGAAGAAGACGAGATTGAGTTTCGGGTCGTAACTCGCAGTGCCCCACATGTTCGGGGTTTCGGCAGGGTAGACTTCACCGTCGGCCAGCGGGGTGGTGCCGCGATGTGGGTTGGTGGCGTCCCAGGCCCAGATTTGTGCGCCAGTGCGGACGTCGTAGCCGCGGACGACGCCTGAAGGTTCGCCGGTGCGCTCGTTATCGGCGATGCGGCCGCCGACGACCACGATATCACCGGCCACGAGCGGGGCGGCGGTCGGATAGTAGGAGCTCGGCGCTGTCGGGCCGAGGCCGGTCAGGAGATTGACGTTGCCGTTCGTTCCGAAATCCGTGCAGGCCTGACCGGTGCGGGCGTCGATGGTGATGAGGCGGGCGTCGATCGTGGTGAGGACGATGCGCGAGGCGCAGGGTGCGTTGGCGTCCGTGGCCGTGCTGTCATGCCAGTAGCCGACGCCGCGGCAGCGCTGCCAGACTTTCGTCTGGGCGTGGGGGTCGAACTTCCATTTTTCCGTGCCGGTGTCGGGATCGAGCGCCGAGACGATGTTGTGAGGCGAGCAGATATAGACTGTGTCGCCGATCTTGATGGGGGTGCCCTGGAACTCGGCGCCGTTCAGCGCCATGTCGCCGGTGCGATAGGTCCAGGCGACGCGGAGCTTGCCGACATTGTCGCGGTTGATCTGCGTGAAGCTGGCGTAGCGCGTGCCGGAAGCGGTGCGGCCGTATGCGGGCCAGTCATGGCCGGTCTGATCCGGCTCGTTTGCGGATGCGGTGTCCTGCGGGTGGGTAGTGTCCTGCGGGGCGATGGTCGGGTGGACCTGGAACATGCCGGCGAGGAAGGCCACGATGATGGCACCGAGCGCGCCGGATGTGGCGCCCGTGACGGGGCGGGTGAAATAACGCCGGCCGGGGCCGCTGAGCCAGGGCGCCATGGCGGTCGCGATCAGGGCGACGCACAGGAAGACGATCAGGCGCGAGAAGTTGGGCCAGAAGCTGGTGCCGACTTCGGCGAACGACCACAGGATCGTTGCGAGCAGGAGGCCGAGGGCGATCCATGTTGAGAGAATGTTGCGACGGATCATGTAGGCGCTGCTGGCTGCCAGCGCGATGCCGGCGAGGGTGTAGAACCACGAGCCGCCGAGGATGATGAGGTGCAGGCCTTCGAGGATCAGGAAGGCGGCCATGAGGGCGCCGAGGATTCCGATGATCATGGAGAGGATGCGCAGGCCGCTGTTCATTTGGGCAGGCCTCCTGCGCAGGGAGGCGTCTGGCGGGACGGGCTCTGTGCCGCTTTGCCGGGAAGGTGAGGTGATCGGTTGGGCATCGGACTGAAATCCTTGGATCAGGATTGATCAGAACGATGCATGGCATGTCTGTGCTTATGTTAAGCGTAACGTTTATATGAGAGACTATAACATAATCATTAGTCTGATATCACAATATGTATGTGATATGTTTTGACGCATAGTCTGGCAGGTCCGGACAGTGCCGGACCTTTGCGTGATCAGAAGATTTCTTTGATCAGGTCGTTGCCGATGCTGAAGCCTGCGCCGGCTTCGACGGAGCGGGCGAAGCCGGAATTTAGGATGTTGGAGACGAAATTGTTGTCGGGCACGGACTGGACCGGCTGGACGGGGACCTGTTGGGTCGGGGCCTGATAGGTGGCTTGCGTGCCGTAATCCTGCTGGGCGTTGGCGAGAGCGGCATGGAGCTGTTGGAGGAGGTTTGTGACCTGCTGCTGTTCGGCCTGGAAGGCGAGGGCGAGTTCGCGCAGGTCGAGGGACCATTCGCGGGCCTGCATGTCGCCGGTCTGGGCGGCGGCCTGCATCTTGGAGCCGAGCGCCTGAAGCGCCTGCGCGGATTGCTGGGCCTGCTGCTGGAGCTGGGTGTAGGTCTGCTCGATCGTCTGGACGTCCATGACGGTTCTTCCTTCAAAGATACGGGAGCGTTGATAGCCCCGGGCTGCGAGTCCCTCCATCCTTTTCAGAAATAAAATGTCATAAAGATACGCAGGCGGAATGCTGCGCCTGTTGCCGCATTTGCAAATGGCTCTTGCCCTGTGTCGCGGGCTTTCCCATCTTGCCATGATGGCCACAAAATCTTCCTCTTCCGTTCGCAATGCCGTGTCGATGCCTTTGACGCAGTTTCTCCCCGAGAAGCAGCCGGTCAAACCCAAGACGCGGAAGTTCGTCGTCAAGTCGGATTACGAGCCTGCGGGCGATCAGCCGACGGCGATCGGGGAGCTTGTACAGGGCGTCGAGGGCGGGGAGCGGGATCAGGTCCTGCTCGGCGTTACGGGGTCTGGCAAGACGTTCAGCATGGCGAAGGTGATCGAGGCGACGCAGAAGCCGACGCTGATCCTCGCACCAAACAAGACGCTGGCGGCGCAGCTATACGGGGAAATGAAGCAGTTTTTTCCGGATAATGCGGTCGAGTATTTCGTGTCTTACTACGATTACTACCAGCCGGAGGCTTATGTGCCGCGGTCGGACACGTATATCGAGAAGGACAGCCAGATCAACGAGCAGATCGACCGGATGCGCCATGCGGCCACGCAGGCTTTGCTGGAGCGAAATGACGTTATCATCGTGGCGTCCGTGTCGTGCATTTACGGTATCGGGTCGGTCGAGACGTATTCGAAGATGGTGGTTCGGCTTGAAGTTGGCGGGACCATTGACCGCGAGCGGCTGATCAAGGCGCTGGTGGAGTTGCAGTACCGGCGCAATGACGCGGCGTTCGAGCGCGGGACGTTCCGGGTGCGGGGCGAGCAGATCGATATTTTCCCGGTGCAGAACGAGGACCGGGCCTGGAGGGTGTCGCTGTTTGGCGATGAGATCGACCAGATTGTGGAGTTCGATCCGCTGACGGGGAACAAGACGGCGGATCTGGCGGAAATCAGCGTTTATGCGAATTCGCATTACGTGACGCCGCGGCCGACGCTCAATCAGGCGATGATCGGGATCAAGAACGAGCTTCGCGGGCGGCTGACGCAGTTTACCGAAGAGGGCAAACTGCTGGAGGCCGAGCGTCTGTCGCAGCGGACCACGTTCGATCTGGAAATGATCGAGACGACCGGGGCGTGCAAGGGGATCGAGAATTACTCGCGCTATCTGTCGGGGCGTGGGCCGGGGGATCCGCCGCCGACTTTGTTCGAATATCTGCCCGAAGATGCGCTGCTGATCGTGGATGAAAGTCATGTCACGGTGCCGCAGATTGGCGGGATGGAGCGTGGGGACAGGGCGCGGAAAAGCGTGCTGTCGGATTACGGGTTCCGGCTTCCGTCCTGCATCGACAACCGTCCGCTGGCATTTGGGGAGTGGAATGCGTTCCGGCCGCAGTCGATTTTCGTTTCCGCGACGCCGGGCCCGTGGGAAATGGAGCAGACGGGCGGTGTGTTTGCTGAGCAGATCATCCGGCCCACGGGACTGATTGATCCGGTGACGGATGTGCGGCCGGTTGAGGGGCAGGTGGATGATCTGCTGCATGAATGTCGGGACGCGATCAGCAAGGGCGGTCGTGTTCTGGTGACGACGCTGACCAAGCGGATGGCCGAGGATCTGACGGATTATCTCGGGGAGGCGGGCGTCAAGGTGCGGTATCTGCATTCGGATGTGGATACGCTCGAGCGGATCGAGATCATTCGTGATCTGCGGCTCGGGGCATTCGACGTGCTGGTGGGGATTAACCTGCTGCGTGAGGGGCTGGATATTCCGGAATGTTCCGTGGTGGCCATTCTCGATGCGGACAAGGAAGGGTTCCTGCGCTCGAAGACTTCGCTGATCCAGACGATCGGGCGTGCGGCGCGTAACGTCGATGGGCGCGTGCTGCTTTATGCGGACAAGATGACGGACAGTCTGAAATTCGCCATCGAGGAGACGGCGCGGCGTCGGGCGCGGCAGACGGAATGGAACGAGACGCACGGCATTACGCCGATGACGGTGCGCTCGAAGATCGGGGATGCGCTGTCTTCGGTGTTCGAGCAGGATTATGTGACGGTGGCGCCGGACGGGTCTGGCGATACGGAGCAGTTTGTCGGCAAGTCGCTGCCCGCGACGATCCAGGATCTGGAAAAGCGGATGCGTGAGGCTGCGGCCAATCTGGACTTCGAGCAGGCGGCGCGGCTGCGCGACGAGGTCAAGCGTCTGGAGGCGATCGATATGGGGCTGGAGCCGCCGCCGATTGCGAACTCGACCGCTGGGCGGCCGGGGGCGCGGAAGGCCCCGAAGACGCCTGTGCCGCTG
>CALFLO010000169.1 GCA_937880175.1 uncultured Gluconobacter sp. | reverse complement strand
AAAGCACCGACAAGAGCCTGCCTGTTCATCACGTGTTTCCTTCTTCGTCGCGTTCACGGTGCATGAAGGCATGCACCTGTGGGTCCGTACAGTTGTCCCGCAGATCGCGGGGCGAGCCATGGGCGATCGGGGTTTTTGTCCTGGGGTCCAGGAAAATGCCGTCATCGGCGATATGGAACAGGCTCGGCAGTTCGTGGCTGACGATGATGATCGTCGCGCCCAGTCCGTCACGCAGGTTCAGGATCAGATCATCCAGCCGCGCGGAGGTGATCGGGTCGAGGCCTGCGGAGGGTTCGTCGAAAAACAGGATGTCCGGATCGAGCGCAAGGGCGCGGGCCAGACCGGCGCGCTTGCGCATTCCGCCGCTGATTTCGGAGGGGTAAAGATCGATCGCCTGCAACATGCCGACAAAGCCGAGTTTCAGTTCCACCAGTCTGCGGATCACGGCGGGTTTGAGATCCGTGAACATCTGAAGCGGCAGGGCGATGTTCTCGCCGATCGTCATGGAACTCCAGAGTGCACCGCTCTGGAACAGTACGCCGAAGCGGTGATTCAGATCCGTGCGATGGGCTTCGTCTCCGGCCCAGTAGTTCTCATCTCCGACGTGATATTCCCCGGCTGACGGGCGCAACAGGCCGATCATGCTTTTGAGAAGCGTGCTCTTGCCGCAACCCGAGCCGCCCATGACGGCGAAGATGCTTCCCTTGCGCACATCGAGCGAGATGTTCTTCTGGATGACCTTGGGGCCAAAGGAGAGCGTAACGTCGCGCAGGGACAGGACGGTCTGGGACTGGTCAGGCATGTCGGTCAGATCCCCAGAACGTCGGCGATGACGGCGAAAATGGCGTCGATTGCGATAACGCCTACGATCCCCACGACCACGGCCCGTGTGGCCGCGATGCCAACATCAGCGGCCGAGCGTCCGGCTTTCAGGCCGATCCGGCAGCTTGTCAGGCCGATGAAAGCACCGAAAACGAGGCTTTTGGTAAAGCCGAACACGAACTGCCCGATCCCGAAAGCGGTAATCGTCTGATGGAAATAGCCTGCGGCCGTGATGTCCAGCATCGAAATGGCCACGACGAACCCACCCAGCATGCCGATGAGGCATCCATACAGGTAGAGGAAGGGCATCGTGACGATAAGCGAGAGGACGGCCGGCAGGATCAGGTAAGTCGAGGTCGGGATGCCAAAGACGTTCAGGGCGTCGATTTCCTCGTTGCCCTGCATGGTCGAAATCCGCGCGGCGTAGGCGCCCCCTGTTCGGCCGGCCATGATGATGGCGGTCATGACGGCAGCCATTTCGCGCACCATCGCAATGCCAACCAGACTGGCAACATATATGCCGGCGGCGAATTTCTGGAGTTCGACCGCGCCCACGAATGCGAGGATCGCGCCGATCAGGAAATTGACGATCCCTACAATGAGGAGGGCATAGGGACCTGCATCGGCGGTGTTGCCCAGCAGATCGACCATCCGCATCCGGCTGCGCCCGAGGACAGTCTGGACTGCCCCCTTTGCCGTCAGGGCACCGAGCTCGGACACAACGCCGACTTCTGTCATCGACGCGATGGCGTGCTTGCCAACAGTTTCCAGAAAAGGACTGCGGGGATTCTTATGCTGGACGGGCGCGTCCGGGGCTTCGGGGAGCAGTTCGAGCAGCTGGCGCATCGGGCCGGGCAGCGTCTGCATGTCCAGACTGATGCCAGCGTCATGGGCGACGCGTTTGAGATCCCACAGGAATGCCACAAGCCCGGTATCCCAGGTCTGGACATCGGATGTCTGGAACGACAGATGGGCGCCGGGGGCCTTTTTCAGCCCGTCCTTCGGAAAGACGGGAATATTACCGGTCCGGGCCTGCCAGGTGCCGCTCAGGACCATGACCGGCGCGGTCTGCTCGCCCTGCAGATGCCATTGTGGCGTCGTGCTTTGTGATGGCGTGGCAGGCGTCTCGGTCTTGTCTGTCATGTACTCTGCGTTTCCGGTCCTGACATCCCATGATGCTGCAAATGAGCGGATAGGCTGGCGGGAGGTGACACTTGAAAAAGCAACGGGCTGGTGGTTGCGGGCGAAACAGAATGGAGATCCGTAGCGCCATTCCTGGGTGGCACCTTATCGGCTGTGAGCAAAAGATCAATGCTCATGCAGGGCGACAACATGTATCGACCGCATCTGAAAAAGCGTCGTGCTTTTCCTGAGTCGTGACTGCCTGTTACGCGGTTATTTCTGATATGGTCTTTCTGTCACGATTTGGAACCTGAAACCCTCTATGGCCAGCCAGCTTTCCCTGATTGTCCCTTTCTGGAACGAAGAAGCCGCCATCAGTCATTTCGTGCGGAGCATCCTCCCTGTTCTTGACGGGATTGCCGAGACGGACTGGGAAATCATCTGCGTGGATGATGGCAGCAGCGATGGTACCCTGCGGGAGCTGATCGGGTTTGCCGAAGCCGACAGACGTTTCAGGGTGCTCGAACTGTCGCGAAATTTTGGCAAGGAGGCTGCGCTGACGGCGGGGCTCGATGCAGCGACGGGAGATGCCGTCATCATCATCGATGCCGATCTTCAGGACCCGCCTGACATTATCCCGCGGATGGTGCAGTTGTGGCGCGAAGGGGCGGAAGTCGTGCTGGGCAAGCGGATCGACCGCTCCAGCGACAGCATGCTCAAACGCAGGACAGCATCCTGGTTCTATGCGCTGCATAACCGCCTCTCTCACATCCAGATTCCGGAAAATGTGGGGGATTTCCGGCTGATGGACCGTTGCGTGGTCGACGCCCTCAAAAGACTGCCCGAGCGTCAGCGCTTCATGAAAGGGCTGTTTGCATGGGTGGGCTTCAGGACAGTCACCATCGATTATGTCCGGGCGCCCCGGGCCGCGGGAATGACGAAGTTTTCCGGCTATTCCCTGTGGAATTTTGCTCTGGAAGGCTTCACCAGCTTTTCTTCCGCTCCCATCCGGCTCTGGACCTATCTGGGCACACTGGGCGCGCTGATCGCCATTCTTTATGCGCTTTTCATCGTGTTCCGGACGATCGTCTGGGGCAATCCGGTACCGGGTTACGCGTCCCTGTTCGTGGCGATCATTTTTTTCAGCAGTGTCCAGATCATCAGTATCGGCATGCTGGGGGAATATATCGGCCGTATCTATATGGAGACGAAGCAGCGCCCGATCTATGTGCTGCGCCACACATACTGACGGCGGCATCATCTGGCATTCTGTTGCGTGTTCGAAAAAAACCGCTAGTCTTTCCGCACGGGATCAGGGCAGGGGAGACGCGCGGAACATGCCGGAAAAGTTCGCTACGAAAGAGCATCTTCTGCTGAAGCGGCGCCGCCTCCTGGTGGGGGGGGCTGCGGCCTGTGTCAGCCAGGTTGCCGCCTGTGCCCGGCCGGGCAGCACATCCTTTGATGCTGTAGACGTGCTCGTTCGTAACGCCATCAGAAAAGGTGATGCGCCGGGCGCTGTGGTTGCGATCGGACACGATGAGAAGATCGTGCACCGGTTCGTGTATGGAAAGCGCGCTCTTGCGCCGGTGCCGGAACCTCTGGACTGGCAAACGCGCTTTGACATGGCGTCCCTCACCAAACCGACCATGACGGCGCTCGCGGTCATGCAACTGGTCGAGCAGAAGAAACTGCGGGTGGATGACCGGGTCAGCCAGTATTTTCCGGAATTTGCCTGCAACGGAAAGGGCGACATCTCGGTTCGCCTGCTCATGACCCATTATTCCGGCCTGCCGCCGGATGTTCCGCTGGATGCACCGTGGAGCGGCAAGGCAGAGGCTGTCAGGCTGGCGATGACGTCCCCGCTCATCAACCCGCCGGGACAGAAATTCGTCTACAGCGACATTAATTACATCATGCTGGGGCTTCTGGTCGAAAAGCTGGGTGGTCTGCCGTTGCAGCAGTATGCCCGGATCAATATTCTCGATCCGCTGGGCATGACGGAATCCGGTTATCTTCCGCCGGACAGTCTGCGCCCCCTCATTGCCCCGACCCAGTATGACGAGCATGGAAACATGCTACGTGGCGTGGTGCATGATCCGACAGCGCGCAGGATGGGAGGTGTGGCCGGTCATGCCGGGCTGTTCTCGGACGCGCGGGACATGACGCTTTATGCACAAGCACTTCTGGACCGTCTGAAAGGACGTCCGAGCCGTTTCCCCCTGCGGCGGGAGACACTTCTGCTCATGATTACGCCGCAGCAGCCTGCCGGGAAAGCGGAACTTCGGGGACTGGGCTGGGATATCGACACACCTTATTCCTCCCCGAGGGGGGATGTGTTTTCCCATAACTCTTTCGGACATACCGGCTTCACAGGCACGTCCCTGTGGATCGACCCGGACAGTGACAGCTATGTGCTGATCCTCACCAACCGGGTCCACCCGTCAGGTGGCCATAGCGTCGTACAGTTGCGGCACGATGTTGCAACCGTAGCGGGGCGGGCGCTTGGCCTTTCAGCGCCCGTCTAGAGTAGGCCTTCAGGAACGGTGCCGGGTCCCCACGAAGGGGTGAACAGGCTCTGTCGGGCAGGATCCGGGAAACAGGCCGATCAGCTTCTGTACCTGTTGGGTCAGGGCATCGCGGCTGGCCGTGATCCTGTCCCCTTCGCTCTGACGCAAGGCATCGCTTTGCGTCAGAAGATCGCCTGCATAGCCGACTTCCCGTGCCATTTCCGCGTCCGGTAAGGCCGACAGCGGTACGAACTGAATGGGAAGATCAAGGGTCTGGGATTTCGTCCGGCTGGCATCGGCCTGCAGGCCGAATACCGGGACCATGGAGGAAACCGAGGCGGTAAATGACCCCGACTGGCTGAATGTCCCGTTCAGGGCCATTGTGACCGGCCCGGCAATCATCGCCACGACCGGGTCGGATGTCTGCTGGGCGCACTGGAGCGCCTGAACATTGGTGTCGAACCGGGCGGTCTGATCCGTTGTCCATGTCTGCACGCCAGACACGCTGACCACGCCCGTTTTCGTCAGATCCATCTGGATCCCGGAGATGGCTTCACTGATCGTGACGGTAGAGGGGGAGCCTGCCGAACAGCCACTCACCAGAGTGACTGTCAGAAGGGCCAGAGCAGGCAGGGCGGCACGATGGCCGATGGGAAGTCTGCGCTTCATACGCCCCTCACTTCCGTCAGAAGCGCATCGAAGGCTTCGCCATTCGGGGATGTTCCGGGAATGCTGATCCAGTTCTGGCGTGACAGCAGCCCATAGGTCTCATCGGCAATCTTCGTGAATGTGTCCCATGGCATGAATGTCCGCGTGCCCCAGGTATTGAAGAAAAGCCCTTCGGGATTGTAGCCGACGAGCGCGATGGCATGGCCACCCACGGGCGTACGGTTGGAAATTGCGTTCCAGTCCCATGTCGCCCCGAGCGGAAGATCCATGAAGCCCTGTGGCACCTGAACGCCCGCGAGTACGCCACCGAGGTAACAGATGCCGCGGCGGATACTGTCGCAGTCCTGCGGATCGATCGTGCCGTACGCCGTCAGATAATCCAGCGTCTGTCCCGGCCGGTGCAGACCTTCACGCAGCCAGAAATTTAGTTCGTCGAGCAGGATGGTGCCGTTGTCCCGCGCACCCGTCTGCGGATCAAAACCCGTCACGGCGGCGTAATTGTTCAGCACCATGTCCGTGGACAGGACGACCGTCCCCTGCGCGGCGTGGGTCCATGTCGCCGTCAGCGCCGCATGGGCTGCAAACGCGCAGCAGCCATAGCGGTCATTGCCCCACATCTGATACGGGACCCCGGCGGACCAGTCCTTCTGCGCGGGGACGGTAGGAAGGCGTGAGGCCAGCATGGGCGCCAGCCGGTAGGTTCGCAGATCATGCTTGGGCGCACGTTTGCCAAGGCATCGGGACATGGACAACTCCGGCAGAAATACAAAAAAAGGAGCGGCTCGTGCGAACCGCTCCCGTATTCAGACTGTTGGACGATGAGGCAGGTAAGAGCTTCAGACGCCCTGATAAACCCGGGCGCGGATCAGTTCCGGAGACTGCATTGGGGCTGCGAAGGGTGTTGCCGTGACGCCTGCGAGGGCTTCGATCAGCGGGATCATGGCGGCAACCGTTGACATGTAGCCTGCTGTCGAAGGCGAGTAGACCTTCACGATCGGCGTTGCGATGGCAAGCAGGGTCTGGAGATCGGTTCCGAGGCTCTTGGCCCAGTCCTTGCCGGTCGTGACGGTGATGGAGCCGTTCGAATTGGCGGCAACCTGCGCGCTGACGCTCTTGATCTGGGCGATCAGGTTGTCGAACTGGGCCTTGTCGCTTGCGGAGAGATGACTTTCCAGATCCGGAATGCTCTCGATGGCCTGCACGGCATAGGCGATGGCAGCGGCGTCATTGCTCAGCGCCTGTGTATCGAAAGTGGTTGTGCTGCCGGTTGTGGTGCAGGCGCTTGTGGACGCGAGAAGAATGGTGCCAAGGCTCAGGGCAATAAGACGGTTGCGCATCAATAGAAGCTCCAGAAATAAAAAAAGCCGCCCGGAAAGGCGGCTGTGGATCATGAAAATGAAAGTCGTATGCGTGTTGTGCTGGCACTCGGAGCAGCGGCGAAATCACCCGTTGCGCCGGGGAGCCTCACCTGCTTTGGGATGTGTCGAGACCATATCCAGGCCCAGCTTTG
Source organism: uncultured Gluconobacter sp. (assembly GCA_937880175.1). GTDB lineage: Bacteria > Pseudomonadota > Alphaproteobacteria > Acetobacterales > Acetobacteraceae > Gluconobacter. The sequence continues at coordinate 9,268 of CALFLO010000169.1, read as the reverse complement.
CGGCGTCTTCCGCGCGTGAAGAGCCGACCGGCACCATGAGGGCTTTCGCGTCAGGCTGATAGGCGCTCGTATTCCAGCCTTTGGCCTGCGCCACGGTGCTCACGATGCGGAACAGCGGCAGCAGCTTCGAGGTGCTGGATGGCGGTTTCCAGAAACGCATGGCCAGCGCGGCCGCGGCAATCAGGAACGTAATGATTGAAACAATATCGCCTGCGTATTGGGCAGGCAGATAGGGCAGGATCGTCTGGAACAGCGATGTCCAGTCCATTGTCGTCTCCGGCTATGAAAAAACCGCCCGGAAAGGCGGCTGTGTCGCTACACAATGCCGGTCTAGGGAGGAGTATTCGCGCGCACCAAGGAGAAAATGCCGTCAAGCTGCAATTGGCGGATTTCAGACGCTTTCAGCTTCCATATCGCCTGTTTGACGATCCCTCACGAACACCATACGGTCTTGCATCATCATGAGTGTTACAGGCGATTTCATGGCTTTCAATTTCAGACTTGCCGCTGTTCTTGCGGTTTCCGCGTTTTCCCTTTCGACTGAAGCGCATGCCGCTGCCACGAACCCGTTCTTTTCCGCGAGCACGCTGCCCTATCAGGCGCCACGCTTCGACCAGATTACGGACAGCGATTACGCTCCAGCCTTTGAACGCGGCATGACCGAGCATCTGCGCGAAATCAAGGCGATCGCCAGCAACCGCGCTGCTCCGACATTCGACAACACCATTGGCGCCATGGAGCGCGCGGGCCAGACACTCAACCGCGTGCAGATGACGTTCTATGGCGTTTATCAGGCGAATACGGATGATGCGCTGGACAAGGTGCAGAGCCAGGAAGCGCCCCGCCTGACCGCTCACGAAGATGAAGTCTATTTGAACGCGAAGCTCTTCGCCCGCGTGAAGTCGCTCTACGATCGTCGCGAGAAGCTGACCCTGACACCCGAGCAGGCGCAGCTCCTCGATATCTATTATCAGCAGTTCGTTCATGCTGGCGCACAGCTTTCCGCCACTGACAAGACGAAGCTGCGCGCGCTCAATACGCGCCTCTCCAATCTTGAGACCCAGTACGAGCAGAAGCTGATTGCCAGCGCCAAGAACGGCGCTCTGATCGTGGACAGCAAAAAGGCGCTGGCCGGTTTGGATGACAACACGATCGCTTCAGCCGCCAAGGCCGCGCAGGAACGTGGACTGAGCGGTAAGTGGATCATTCCGCTCCAGAACACCACGCAGCAGCCGGATCTGTCATCCCTGACTGACCGCGAGACCCGTCAGGCTTTGTTCGAGCAGAGCTGGACCCGCGCCGAGAAGGGCGACGACAACGACACCCGCGCCACGATCGCCGAACTCGCGGAGCTCCGCGCGCAGAAGGCCGCGCTCTTTGGCTATCCGAATTTCGCCGCCTACACGTTGTACGATCAGATGGCCAAGACGCCGGAAGCTGCGGAAAACTTCATGCAGCAGCTCGTCCCGGCTACGGTGGCCGAACAGAAGCGCGAAGCCGAAGTCCTTCAGAAGGCCATCCGCAAGGATGGTAGCAAGTTCGATCTGAAGCCCTGGGACTGGGAGCATTATTCCGATCAGGTGCGTCGCGCGAAGTACAATCTCGATCAGGATGAAATCAAGCCGTATTTCGAGCTTAAGACGGTCCTGACCGACGGCGTGTTTTTTGCCGCCAACCAGCTTTACGGGATCACGTTCCAGCAGCGGACGGATATTCCCGTTTACCAGCCGGACGTCATGGTCTTTGAAGTCCACGACAAGGACGGCTCTCCGCTGGGCCTGATGTATTTCGATTACTTCAAGCGGGACAACAAGTCCGGCGGTGCGTGGATGTCCAATTTCGTCGGGCAGTCCAAACTGCTTGGTACGAAGCCGGTTATTTACAACGTCGCCAATTTCACCAAGGCAGCCCCGGGGCAGCCGCAGCTCATCACGTCTGACGATGTGACAACCATGTTCCACGAGTTCGGTCATGCCCTGCACGGCCTGTTCGCGGACCAGACCTATCCGTCGCTGTCCGGCACGAGTGTGGCGCGTGATTTCGTGGAATTCCCATCGCAGTTCAACGAGAACTGGGCGCTGGACCCTAAGGTCCTGTCGCATTACGCCCGCCATTATAAAACCGGCGCTCCAATGCCCAAGGCTCTGGTCGAGAAGATCCGCAAGGCCTCGCATTTCAATCAGGGCTATGCGCTGGGTGAAATCGTGGCGGCGGCTGAACTGGACATGAAATGGCACAGCCTGCCCGCGACGGCACCGCGTCAGGACGTAGACAAGTTCGAAGCCGACGCTCTGAACAGCACGGGGCTCGATGTCGTGGCCGTACCGCCGCGCTATCGGTCAAGCTACTTCCTACATATCTGGTCCAACGGATATTCCGCTGGCTATTACGCCTACCTGTGGACGGAAATGCTGGATCAGGATGTATTTTCCTGGTTTCAGGATCATGGCGGTCTGACGCGTGAAAACGGCCAGCGTTTCCGTGACATGATCCTCTCGAAGGGGCACACCATGGATTACGCTCCGATGTTCAGGGCGTTCTATGGCCGGGATCCGGATATCACGCCCATGCTTGTGCATCGTGGTCTTGTTTCAGAGCAGGGCAAGTAATTTGCGGTCGGGCGGGAAGCTGGTTTTTCTGCCCGATCCTTTCTTTCAGGGCGGAAGACATGCCGACATTTCTGCGCAGAATGAGCCTGCTTTCTTTATGCGGGCCATTCCTTGCGGTGCTTGCTGTGCTGTATTTCGGCCTGAAAGCGTTTTACGGTCTTGGAACGCCTTCTTTCGGGGATGAGTCCGGTCATATTCTGGGCGGCCTGGCCCTTGCAAAGGGTGAGATCCTTTATCGCGATTATATCGACGCTCATGGCCCGCTGATTTTCGCCCTGTCATGGCTTGTCGGTCTGGTGGCCGATTTCCGTCATGCCTATCTCATGCGGCTCATTCCGATTGTCTGTACGATGGGAACCGCCGCGGCAGTATTCCTGTCCCCGGTGCTCCAGAAATGGTCGACACGTTCTCTGGCGACTGCGGCATGGCTTGCTGCAATGGCTGCGCAGTGGACGGTTCAGGCGTTCAACATGGACAGTTACTGGACCATCGGTGGGGATCTTCTGACGGTCATCATGGCGCTGCTGGTTCTTCCGGTGTTGCTGGGAGAGGGCGTTGACCACTGGCAGGCGGGATGCGGTGGCGCCTGTATCGCGCTTCTGCCGCTGACTGCGTATTCCTTTGCACCCACGGCTGTTCTTCTGGCGGCTGTCGTCATTGCCGTTCGCCGTCCGGGCTATTGGAAGGGGATCTTTCAGGTTCTGCTCGGGGCCGGGATCGCACTTGGGATCTCCGGAGTATGGATGGCGATTTATGGCGATCTGGGCGGTATGATCGCCTATCATTTCATTGCCAACCAGTTTTACTATTCATCTTATATCAACGTGGGTCCGGGTAGTCTGATCGTCAGTCTTGTTCCATCCTTCCACCCCGATACCACCATCCAGTCTCTGGCGGTGATCTGCTTCCTTGTGGGCAGTGCGATCATGTTCACGATATCCCGGCACAGGTTTGCAGCATTGCTACTTGTCGGAGCGCTGCTCATGATGCAGGTACGCGGGGCATTCGGCTTTCAGGATGGAACATTCGTCATGGGGGCGCTCACACTCTGCGTTCTGACGATGATGAGAGTTTTGCAGTCCCATGACCGTCTGGCGCCCACCGTCGCGGTCGCTTTTTGCGGCCTCTACGTCATTGGAGCGCGTCACGCCGTCTCCTCACCCTATGGCACGAACCGGCAACAGCAGCATCAGATGGGATTTCATCCCCTCCGTGAAAATACGGATGTCGGTTTCGTTAAGGCCATCCAGAAGTATTCCCGACCGGACGAACGCATTCTGGTTATTCCCTATAACCCGGATGTCTATATTTACGCCGGGCGTCTTTCCATGAAGAAATATCATGAATACCTGCCATGGGAGGCTGATTACGCGCGCCATCCGTGGGGCGGTTATGAGCGTGATCTGTGCCACGACCTCCCGCGTGATCTCCCACCGGTCATATATTTCGATGACTACCATGTGTGGGGCAGGTGGGCGCCTGCGGATTACATGTCCTGCGTGCTCAAGGTTCTCGCGCAGGAGTACCAGCGCGATCCAGTGGAACGCAGCGTCTATATCCGCCGTGACCGGCTTGGACAGACGACGCAGCAGGATGCCAGCCCGATTACCCCTTCCCAGAACCGCAACTGAAGATATGGTCGTGTCATGACAAATAAAATACTTCCCCGGCGCAGCCTGCTTCTCGCCACCGCCCTGACAGCGGTCCTTCTCGCTCCGGTCGCCGGATACGCTGATCCGACAGCCGAAATCAGCCCGACCCGCATGTCGGAGACGATGAAGGTTCTGGCGTCCGATCCGTTCGAAGGCCGTGCGCCTGGAACGGAAGGGGAAAAGGTCACCGTTCCCTGGCTGATCGCCCAGTACAAGGCTCTGGGTCTTGAGCCGGCCGGTGAAAACGGCGGATGGACGCAGAATGTCCCTATGGTCCGGACCAGAACCTCCGCCACGGGTTCCGTCAGTGTCCGGACTGGCGGCAAGACGCTCCCCCTGATCCAGCTTCAGGACATTTATCTCTCGACCTTGCTGCCGGAAGACCGGATCATGGTCAAAAATGCCCCCATGGTTTTCGTGGGATATGGTGTGCATGCGCCTGAGCGACACTGGGATGATTTCAAGGGTGTCGATCTGAAGGGCAAGGTCGCGGTTTTCCTCGTCAACGATCCCGATTTCGATGCGGGTGCCGGTGAGCCGGTTGCTGGTCGTTTCGGTGGCAAGACCATGACGTATTACGGGCGCTGGACCTACAAATATGAAGAAGCAGCCCGTCGAGGGGCCGTCGCAGCCCTGATTATTCACGAGACGGCAGCCGCGTCCTATCCCTGGAGCACGGTTGTAGCACCGGGGGGCGAGGCGTATGACGTGGAACATGCCGCCACCGAAAGCCGCCCCGTCCCCGTGCAGGGCTGGCTGGAAGGCAAAGCCGCGAGCACGCTGTTCCAGCAGGCCGGGCTGGATCTTGAGGCCCTGCGCCTCAAGGCACGTTCCGAAAGCTTCCGCCCCGTTACCCTGAAGCATACGACGTTCTCAGCCGATCTCCCGGTCACGGTGGACCGGTTGCAAAGCCAGAACGTGCTTGCCAAGATTTCCGGTGCGAAATATCCGGATGAGACGGTCATGTTCGGTGCTCACTGGGACGCTTACGGCAAGAGCACCGACGCGCAGGGCCATACCGTCATCCGTCGTGGCGCGATCGACGATGGCTCCGGGATTGCCGCACTGTTTGAAATCGCCCGTGCCTTTAAAGCTGGCCCGAAGCCCGATCGTACCATCCGCTTCGCCGCCTGGACAGGCGAGGAGCGTGGTCTGCTGGGATCAGGCTGGTATGTCGCCCATCCGCTGGCGCCGCTGGACAAGACGGCTGCCAACCTGACGATGGACGTGCTCCAGATGGCAGGGCCTGCCCATAACGCCTTCATCATCGGGGCAGGGCAGGACACGCTTCAGACGCAGTTCGCGGCCGCCGTGGCTCTTCAGGGTCGCACGGCGCAGCCGGAAGCGATGCCGGAGCGTGGCGCGTTCTATCGCGCGGATCATCTGCCCTTCGCCCGTGCCGGTGTGCCGGTTCTCGCGGTCATGGACATGGCCGGCAAGTTCGATCTTCTGAAAGGTGGAACGGAAGCGGGGGGCAAATGGCTGACGGCCTATATGGCCTGCTACCATCAGGCCTGTGATGCCTGGAGCCCGGACTGGGACGTGCGTGGTGCCGCGCAGGATGTCTGGGCCGTGTGGAAAGTCGGGCATGACGTGGCTTTCTCGCATGACTGGCCGCAATGGAATGCCAGTTCGGAATTCGCGGCGATCCGCCAGAAGAATGCTCCGGCCACAGTCCAGTAAGAGACGCGTTTTCCGGTTCCGTCAGATCGTCCAGGGCGGAACCGGCCCGTAGTGTCTAACCAGAAAATCGATCATCGCCCGGATTTTGAGCGGGACATGAGGCGTCGGCGCATAGACGGCGTGCAGTTCCGGCCCCGTCATGACAGGGACATCAAGCGGCAGCGAAACCAGCCGAGCTGATTTCAGTTCATCCGAGACGATGAATGTCGGCTGGTAGATGATGCCCTGTCCGGCAACGGCAGCTTCGCGCAGGACGTCCCCGTTATTGGCATGCATGGGGCCGCTGACAGGAACAGTGCGTTCGCCGTTTGGACCGAAGCTCCAACGCGCCGTGCTGATTTCATCGCCCAGTGTATAGCCCAGACAGCGATGGTTCTGCAGTTCGGCAACGGTCTGGGGTGTGCCGCAGTCTTCCAGATAGGACGGGGACGCGCAGACCACGAAATCAACCTGCGCCAAACGGCGTGACCGCAGCGCACTCGGTGGCATACGCCCGATACGCAGCGTCAGATCCCAGCCTTCCGTGATCGGATCAATCCGGCGGTCATCCAGCCCCAGTTCCACTGTGACGCGGGGATGGCGGCGACTGAACTCCGGAAGGATCGGCCCCACATGACGGATGGCGAACGAGACCGGCGCATTCAGGCGCAGAATCCCACGGGGCTCCTGATTTTCCGCTGAGACTTCCTGCTCCATCTCCTCCAGATCGCTCAGAATTTTCTGGCCGCGGATGAGGAAAAGACGCCCCGGTTCCGTCAGAGACAGTCTGCGCGTGCTGCGATGGAACAGCGAGATACCCAGCCGGCTTTCGAGCGCGGCAATATGTTTCGTGACCATTGTCTGTGACAGGCCCAGCGAGCGTGCGGCTCCTGAAAAGCTTCCCTGCGCCACGACCCTTGCGAAAACCTGCATGCTCATGAAGCGATCAAGCATCCACCTCACACTCCTGGTGTCAGATCATATCCCAAATGAGGGAATTATTCTTTTCGGGTGAGGGTGGCAACATCTGTCCTGTCGAACGGAGAGGGAGGCAGTGAAGATGACCCTGAAAAATCAGGATGAGACGCGGCAGCCGGCCCTGTTCCTGCCGCATGGTGGTGGCCCGTGTTTTTTCATGGAGTGGGGAACGACATGGACCCACATGGCGGCCTATCTCCGTTCTGTCGGCCCCTCTCTCCCGCGCCGTCCGGACGCGATCGTGGTCATGTCGGGACATTGGGAGACGCAGGATATGGTTGTCGGATCAGCGGTTCATCCGTCGCTGATCTACGATTATTACGGCTTTCCGCCTCATACCTATCAGCTTGAATATCCCGTTCCGGGAGCGCCTGCCGTGGCCGGGAAAATCGGGCAGCTTCTGCACAACGCGGGTATCGCCTGCACGGAAGATGCCACACGCGGTCTGGATCATGGGGTCTTCATTCCCTTCATGCTCGCATTCCCTGAGGCGGATATCCCGGTTGTGGAAATTTCTCTTCCCAAGACCCTTGATGCTGCTGGTGTCCTGCATCTCGGAGAAGTTCTGGCGCCCTTGCGGGATGAAAACATCCTGCTCGTTGGGACGGGCATGACCTACCACAACATGCGACATCTGATGCGACCGGACGCCGTATCAGATGCCAGATCGGTCGCTTTCGACACGTGGCTTCAGTGCGCGGTTGAGGCGCCATTCGATCGTCGCACGAAAAGTCTTCTGGACTGGGAGCATGCCCCGTTCGCGCGGGAGTGCCACCCTCAGCCGGAACATCTCCTGCCATTGATGTTCGCTGCCGGGGCCGCGGGAACCGATACCGGTTTTCGCGATTACAGCGATATCGTCATGGGGAAGGCCCTGTCGGGGTTCCGGTTCGGCTGACATCTTCAATTTACATCTCATGAAGGATCATGAAACCATGAAAACACGTTTCCTCAAGGGCGCAGGCGCTGCGTTCGCTCTCGCATTCCTGTCTTCCACAGCCTACGCAGCCACCTCTGCCGATGTGCAGTCAGGCGCTTATACGGTTGAGAGCAGCCATACGCAGATCGGCTTCTCCGTGCTGCATTTCGGCTTTACCTATTATTCCGGCCAGATTTCGGGCGTGACCGGTGCGCTCCAGCTTGATGCCGCCCATCCGGATGCATCGCATCTGAACGTGACCATCCCGGTTTCGAGCATTTCGACCACCAGCACGGTGCTGACGGGCGAACTCAAGAACAGTGAATGGTTTGATGTTGCGAAATATCCGAATGCGACCTTCGTCTCCACGCAGGTCCGCCGGACAGGCACGGACGAAGCGCTGGTGACCGGCAATCTGACGCTGCATGGCGTGACCCATCCGGAAGTCCTGCACGTCCATTTCGTGGGTGCAGGCGTCAACCCGATGGACAAGGCCTATACGGTCGGCTTTCAGGCTGAAACGACGATCCACCGCAGCGATTTCGGGGTCAAGAAGTATGTCCCCTATGTCGGCGATGACGTGACGCTGACGATCGCCGGGGCGTTCGAGAAGACGGCCGCGAAGTAACGCGCATAAAAAAACGGCCCGCGGGAGCGGGCCGTTTTCTGTTTGCGGGCTGTCCGGAAAATCAGGACGCCTTGCGGACCTTCCAGCCGGTTTCCTTGAGGAAAAAGCCCAGAAGAATGGCAATTCCGATGCCGATGACAAGCGGCAGGAACGCGGTGTGGAACTGCTCCATCGTCTCCGGCGCATCCTTGCCCATGAGGGCGGAAACGAGCGGGGACATGATGCCAGTCGTGCCGAACACGAGGAAGTTCATGACACCCGCAGCGGTTCCCTTGACCTCGGGCGGGTTGACTTCCTTCATCGAGGAGAACGGGATCATCGCAGCACCGGACGCAATACCCATGACCAGCGCCACGGAGTAGTGAGGCATAACGCCGACCGGCACGTAAAGTGCGCAGAGCGACGCTGCCAGCAGCACCAGTGCGCCCCCGATCATGACAGGCTTGCGACGGCCAATTTTGTCAGAAATCCAGCCCAGAAGCGGGCAGCCGATGACCCAGCCGATGGGAACCATCGAGACGTCCGTGGCTGCAAAGCCCATCGTCGTATGTTCGCCCTTGCTCAGCATCAGCGCACCCCAGCCCAGCGCACCGATCGTCGTCGGGACGAACAGCAGGCCGCCCGCAAGACCCGCGATCCAGCTCTGGGGGTTGGAGAAAATGATCTTGAACGGACGCAGCAGGTTGGCCACGGAAACATCGCCGTGGTGATGGTCGCTGTCACCCGTGTCGCGCGGCATGACGAAAAAGACCGCCACAGCCAGCAGGAGCCCGATAACACCAAAACCCAGCCAGACCGACTGCCAGGGGATATGGAACGA
>CALFLO010000168.1 GCA_937880175.1 uncultured Gluconobacter sp. | reverse complement strand
GTGTGCAGGGACGGCGCCAGATTGCACCAGGTCTCGTAATTGATCCGCACCGCATCGGTGACAGCCAGAAGCGCGTCCCCGACCGCCGCCATATCCGCCAGATACTGCGCCCGCGCCTCACCTTTGAGATCATTGAGGGTCGGCACAACCGGATCGGCCAGAAGCTGACAATATCCCGCCAGAGGCTGCGTCTGCCCGATCACCAGCCAGCCCGATTTCATACGCCCGATAACAGAAGGGTTGCTGCCACATCGTGCGGCAGCAACCCTCTGAGCGATAACATCCGTCATGGTCAGTCCCCTTCTGCGTGAAGGGGAAAGCGTATCATGCAGCTGCTTCGGCGTCCTCGTCTTCGCTCTGCACGATCCGGGTATTCCCCGGCGTGGGACGGAAGCGCTTTTCAATCAGCGCCTCTTCGATGTCCTCAAGCGAGGCTCCGGCCGTTTCCGGCACAAAGAAGAAGACGAAGATCACGGACGCCAGATTGACGAACGCATAGAACCACATCGTCCAGCTCAGCCCGATGGCTTCCGCCATGCTCAGCGCGGTGCTGGTCACCAGCAGATCGGCCCCCCACAGCGTTGCGGCATGAAGGGACGTTGCCTGTCCACGCATCGACAGCGGGAACATCTCGGCCCCCAGCAGCCAGCCACAAACCTGGATCCCGCCCGAATTGAACATCATGAACAGCAGCAGGAACACGACGATCATATAGGCGCCGACGCTGCCCGGAGCCGGATGGCTCATGAACATCACGCCAAGCCCGACCAGCGACAGCGCAGCGCCCGGCCCCATGATGAGCATCAGACGACGACGGCCAATCCGGTCCACGAACATACAGCCCAGGAACGTCATGATGCAGTAGATCACCGCCACACCCAGCGACGCCAGAAGCGCCGACGACGTGCCAAAACCTGCGTCATTCAGAAAGGTCGGGGTATAATAGATCATCATTTCCAGACCGCCGCACTGCGTGAAGAACGCAACACCGAGGGCAGCCACAAGCGCCGGGCGGACCCAGGGCTGGAACAGACCGCGCCAGCCACGGTTCTTCGGCTCGATCCCTTCCGCGTTCTCACGGATGGTCTGGACCTCGCGGCGGATGGCCCGCTTGGTCGTGCGGATCCGGCCGAGCTGGATGATGGCACTTTTCATGCCCTCGTTCTCAGCCGCCCAACGCGGGCTCTTGGGCATGAAGAACATGGAGACGAACACGATACCGGCCGGAATGGCGGCAATGCCCACCATCGGACGCCAGCCCCAGTTCACGCGCTCGGTAAAGCCGATGATATTGGCAATCAGGATGCCCAGACCGATGGCCACATTGAACATCGTGACCAGCGTGCCACGACGCTCCTGCGGCGCCAGTTCGGAAATATACATCGGCACGACCTGCGTCGAACCGCCCACAGCCAGACCCAGCACGAAACGCGCGGCGATCAGCGTCCAGACATCCGGCGCAAAGGAACAGGCTGTCGCCCCCACCACGAACAGACCGCTCACCATGCAGGTGGTGTTCCGCCGTCCATATTTCTCCGACAGGCCACCCGCGACAAAAGCCCCGAAAATCGCCCCCAGCAGAATGGCAGACGCGACACTCTCCTTCATGGTGGCATTCAGGTGGAAGTCATCACCGATGAGCGGCAGCGTTCCGGAGATGATGCCCGTGTCGTAACCATAGAGGCCACCGCAGATTGCGGCGACCACAGCGGCCAGAATCAGCATCAGCTTGGCATTGGGAGAAACTTCGATGGACGCGGGATCGATGTGATCCCGTCCGGTTCGGACTGTTTTCGTATCGTTTTCCATAGTGCGATAACATATCACAAAACGGATGGTTTTTCAGGCCCGGGAGAAAACCGCCATAAAATCGCTCGAAAACACGATCAGGATTGACTATAGCGCCCGAACACCGTCAGGATACCCACCATGCAGACACCCGATACAACCCGCGATGTTCCGATCATTGGCACAAAAGCGCTGATCATCATGCACGTGATGCTGGTCACATTCATCCTGCTGATTCATTTCAAGCTGATGAGCCTCACGAACTTCTGAAGCGCCGCCACAGATCAGCCAGCGCATAGGACAGGGCGGCACCAAGCCCGATCCAGAACGGAACAGGCGCGTCCGTCACCCAGGACAGCATCAGTCCGCCCCATGACAGCGCGAGCGCCAGCCCGACCGAAACGGCAATTCCCGCCAGCGGTCCCAGACCGAGCTTCAGCGCCGTCGCGGCCGGCCCGATCATCAGGCTGAACGCCAGAAGTGCTCCGGCCACTTCCGCACAGGCCGCACAGGCCAGCGCCGCCACGGCCATGAACACCACCGAGACCAGACGCGCCGGCACACCCCGCGCCCGCGCCACTTCCGGCGCCAGGCTGGCAAACAGCAGCGGACGTCCCAGAAACGCCAGCAGCCCCAGACACAGCACGGCCACCCCGCACAGCGCCTCCAGCGTCCGCATGTCGATCCCGAGCACATCACCGAACAAAAGCGTGGTCGCCAGACTGGAACCGCGGTTGCTCATATGCAGGAACCAGGCCCCAAGCCCCAGACTGGCCGCCAGGACAAGTCCGATCGTGCTGTCGCGCTGGGCCGGAACACCCCGCTCCCCTTCACGCTCGGCCCCGATGGCAAACCCGGCCATCAGACTGAACACCACCATCCCCGACAGCGGCGGAAAGCCAAGCCAGACCGCCCCGGCCGCACCGCTGAACCCGATATGGGACAGCGCATGGGCCGCAAACGCCTGACGCCGCAGCATCAGGAACCAGCCAACCGTCCCCGCCAGAACCGACACGACCGCCGCGCCCACAAAGGCATGGCGCATGAAATCAAACTCGAACATGCAGCCCCCCGTCCGCAAGCTGCACAACGCGCGTCACGGCCCCGGCCAGCGCTTCCGTCTCATGCGATGTCAGGACAATCCCGATCCCCAGACGCTCCGTCAGATCCCTCAGGAGACGCACCGTCTGCTCCTGCCCCGCGTGATCGAGCGCCGCCAGAGGCTCATCCAGCAGCAGCAGATCGGGATTGCCCGCCAGAGCCTGCGCCAGACCGACCCGCTGACGCTCGCCACCGGACAACAGCCCCAGCGGACGATGCGCAAACACCGACGCTCCCGTCAGCGCCAGAAGCCGGTCCGCTTCCTCCCGCCGGAACCGCAGACGCAGCGGCAGCCCCCAGCGCAACCCGTCCACCGCCGCCCGGACATGACTGACCGCTGGCAGCAGCAACGCCGCATCCGTCACGCTCTGCGGCATATAACCGATATGCTGACGGGCCTGCGTCGGCGGCAGGCCGTGGGTGAGGATCTCGCCACCCTGAAGCGGAATCAGCCCCAGCATCGCCCGCAGCAGCGTGGACTTCCCGGCCCCGTTGCGCCCGGACAGAAGCGTCATCCCCGAAAGCGGCACCGTCAGCGACGCATCGCGCAACACGCAGGTCGAACCCGCCGTCAGCGTCACATCCCGCAGGACCAGCCCGCGCTCCGGCTGACAGCAGACTCTTTTAGTGTCCACCATCACCCATCGCCTGATCCACCGTCTGAAGAATGTCATGAACCCAGCCCTGCCAGGACTGACCCGGCGGCAGCGTCTCGCCAATCGCCACGACCGGCAGCCCCACCGCCTGCGCCCGATCCACCAGCCGGTCGATCTGGGGCGAATGAATGGCCGGATTGGTAATCAACATCCGCACTTTCCGCCCGTCAACCAGCGTATCAACCTGCGCCACATCCCGGGGCGACGGCTCCGCATGGTTCATGATCGCCAGCGCAAAACTCTCATCCACGACATTCAGCCCCGCATCCCGAAGCAGCGTCTCCCCGACCGGTTCGACCGCCGCCACGGGCACGGCAGCATGACGCGCCTTCATCGCCGCCAGACTGTCCGTCACTCCAGCAAGCTCCTTCAGAAACACCTCCAGCCGCGCCGCCACATCCAAAGCCGAAATTCCCGGCTGACGGGACAGCATATCCGCAAAGACATGCGCGACCTTCCCCACCGCCACCGGATCGAGAAAAAGATGCGGATTATCGCCGGGCTGCCACCCTGCCACGGAAGCAACCACAATCCTTGAGGGCGCAGAAGCCGCGAACGGAAGCGCCCAGTCGTCATAGGTTGCGCCATTCACCACCGCGATCGTCGCCCCGGCCATGGCACGCGCCATCGAAGGCGACGGCGTCAGGTCATGCGGATCAATCCCCGGCGTTGCGAGAAGGGCATGGGTCTGAACATCCCCGCCCCCGATCTGCGCCGCCACATCACACCAGGCCGCTTCCGCACAGACAACGCGCACCGGAGTGCGGGAAGGCTCGGCCTGAGCGACGTCAGAACCACCCATCATCAGTGCAGCCAGCAGAAAAGCCGGAAAAAAGCGCATCTCGTTCCTCGGGAAGGGGTCAAGGCTCAGGCGTTATAAAGTAACACATCCGCCCTGACCATCCTCACCCGTGCCTCTCATCCCTGACGCAGATAAAGCGCCGCCGCAGCAGCCACTACCTTGCGCTGATAATCCAGATTGAGCGGCAGTGTCCGGGAATGATAATCCCCGATCGCCTTCATCAGATTGCCATGCTCATCATCCAGCGCACGGCGCAAAATCATGGCCGCCGCCGCGATATTGAAACACGGATCAAGCGCCAGACGCGCCGCAACCTGCGGCGCCGGCTGATGGATCATGGATGCAATCGGCAAAATCCAGCGCGAATTGATCTGCATGAGCCCGATATCGACCGACCCGTCCGTATTGGTGCTGACATGCCCCATCACCCCGCCCTCGACCCGCTGGATCGCAGGAAGAATGCGCGGCGGCAGCCGGTAATGCAGGGCCGAAGCCAGCATGCAGGCCAGCAGACTAGCAGCCATGGTTGCGGACGAAACGCTGTTGAATCATGAGCCCAACCCTAGCATCGGACGCCCGCGCCTGCCATCCTGAACACCTCACGACAACCGCACAGGACAGGAGGACAAGCGTGCAGGACACATCCGCGACCCTGACACTGGACGCGCTCGGCATTTCCTATGAACGCCATGTCTATGACTACGATCCCTCGGCGGGAAAACTCGGCGTGGCCGCTGCCGCAGCACTCGGCCTGTCGCCGGACCACGTCCTCAAGACACTGATGGTCCAGATCGACGGCCGCCCCGCCTGCGTGGTGCTTCCCGCGGACCGGGAACTGGATTTCGTGCGTGTGGCACAGGCTTTCGGAGGCCGCAAAGCCAAAATGCTGTCACGCCCCGACGCCGAACAGCGCACGGGTTACCGCATCGGCGGCGTCAGCCCCTTCGGCCAGCGCAGCACCGTCCCCACCGCCTTCGAGCAATGCGGCATGGACGGCCCACCCGTCGTCATCAACGGCGGAAGCCAGGGCCTTCTGATCGCGCTTTCACCCGAAGACGCCCTGACCGCGACCAACGGCCTCACGGCCGATCTGGTCAAACCTCTCTAAAGAGTCCTGAACCGGCCAGCCGCATCCCTGAACGCGACTGACCGGTTCAGCACTGCCTCAGAGAAGGTTCTTCGCGCGGCTGAGGATCATGCTGCACACTTTCTGCTTCATCTGCCCCTTCAGGCTCGACAGCGAAAGCGCATTGCTGCCACCCGTCAGAAGCTGGCCCTGCTGACCGGCCGTGTAATCGCTGGAGGAGGTCACGTCCTGCTTGCCGGTCAGGCTGCTCAGGGCGGAGGTCGCACCGCTGCCGCTCAGATAGTTGTTCTGCACACAATAGCTCAGCACACCGGCGACATTGCCCGTGCTGGCAGAAGACACATTCGGCAGCATGCTGCTCATGACGCCCGTGCCCCCGGTCATTCCACTCATGCCCGACATGCCGCTCATGGCATTGCCCGCACTGCCAACGCCCGGAATGGACTGCGCCTGCGCCGAGGACACAACAAGACCGGCTGCTGCAAGAACCGCGAAAATACCGTTTGAGTAACGCACTGTATTTCTCCTTCAGAGAACGTTCAGGGCAGCCCCTGCCAGAAGTCGGGAAACGTCGCTGCCAGAATTCATATCGACCCGGATCATAACGAGCCGGGGACACGCTAACATAGCTGGACAGCAGGTCTACCCTTGCCGCCCGCACGGGACGCAGACGCAACGCCTGAACATGGCAAAGGGCTCCGCGAACGCAGAACCGAAACAGAAATTTCAATTTTCAGGGAAGAAGGAAACTGGTGGAGCCAATCGGGATCGAACCGACGACCTCCTGAATGCCATTCAGGCGCTCTCCCAACTGAGCTATGGCCCCACATGTTTCATCTGCAGCTCCTTTGGGACGGAGCCGGATGAGCGCGGTATATCGTCATGATTTCGCCCTGACAAGCCTGAAAAACAGATTTCTGCAGCAGTTTTTTCAGCCCGCAATCGCCCCCAGCCTTCGCAGTTCCTCCAGCAGAGGAAGCAGCGGCAGCCCCATCACGGCATCCTGCGCGCCATCTACCGCCGAAAAAAGCTGTATCCCCAGCCCTTCAAGCCGATACGCCCCCACACAGGACAGGATCGCCGTTCCCTCGCACTCCAGATAGGCCTGAAGGAACGCCTCCGAAAAATCCCGCATGGTCAGATGCGGTGACGCCAGATGCTCCCAGACCTTCTCGCCCCCCTTATAGAGAACGACAGCCGTGCGCAGGACATGCGTCCGCCCCCGCAGCCGACGCAGATGCTCCGCCGCCTCGTCCACGGAGCCCGGCTTGGCAAAGAACACCCCGCCCAGATCAAGGATCTGGTCCGCCGCCACCGTCAGATCATCGAAGCCCACATCCCGCGTCGCAAGATTGGCCTTTGCATCGGCCAGAGCGATCGCCGTTTGGGAAAGCGTATGCCCCTGCGCCTCGCAGGATCGCCGCAGCGCCTCTTCATCGAGATCGACCGGTCTGGCCTGCACCGTAAGACCCGCATTTTCGAGCAGCATGCGCCGGGCCGAAGAGCCGCTGGCAAGAATCAGGGAAGTACTGAAAGACATCATGATGTACGACTCCGTACTATCGACTGCGGAAAGAAGGGCGAGTACTGCAAGAAACCCTGTGAAGGCATTGCGTCAGTACTGGGGTACATGGGGATAGTACCTGCCTTTCCGAAAGGAGTACCGAGTACCGTGGATTGTACGGTACACCAGCCATAACTGGGGGTTGTACACACCCTCTCTGTGGGCAATTCGGGACAGAATCAACGACTCCCATGCAGACTGCGGCTTCCAGAGTTGTACACAGTGTGAGTAAGACGGGGTACATTTTCACAAAGCCGGGTACCCCGGTATCCACAGGGATCATCTTAACCTCCAGCATTTCTTTCTTTTTTCTTTTATGATTAGTGGGCGGCATGATTTCGGAAAACGCACCTTCCTCACCCTCGTCGAAACCGCTTCTGCGGGCCCTCCGTGGTGAAGCCGTCTGGCCCCCCCCGGTCTGGCTCATGCGTCAGGCAGGCCGCTATCTCCCCGAATTCCGCGCCATGCGTGACCGGGCCGACTTCCTGACCCGGTGCATGACCCCGGACATGGCCACCGAGCTGACGATCCAGCCGATCCGTCGCTACGGCATGGACGGTGCCATCCTGTTTTCCGACATCCTGATCCTGCCCTGGGCCATGGGTCAGTCCCTTGAATTCATTGACGGTCGCGGTCCCGTGCTCGGCGCCATCCGCTCCGAAGCCGACCTCGCCAGACTGGACCCCAAACGCGTACAGGACGCCGTCGCACCAGTGCGGGAGACCTTGTCCCGCCTCGCAAAAGAGCTTCCCGACGTCACCACGCTTCTGGGCTTCGCGGGCAGCCCGTTCACGGTCTCGTGCTACATGGTTGAGGGCGGTGGATCGCGGGATTTCGCCGAAACCCGCCGCATGATGCAGACCAACCCCGCCCTGTTCGATCGCCTGATCGATACCCTGACTTCGAGTACCGCCGAGATGCTCTGCGGCCAGATCGAAGCCGGTGCAGAAGCCGTGATGCTGTTCGATTCCTGGGCCGGAATCCTGCCGCCCTCCGCCTTCCGCCGCTACGTGATTGAGCCGACACGCCAGATCGTCGAGTACATCCGTGCCCGTCACCCCAAAACCCCGATCATCGGTTTCCCGCGTCTCGGCGGTATCATGGTCCGCGAATATGCGCAGAAAACCGGCGTCAACACGCTGGCGCTCGATACGGTCGCCGATCCGGCCCAGATCTCCGAACTGCTGTCCAAGGCCGTTCCCGGCCTGACGCTTCAGGGCAATATGGATCCGATGATCCTGTTCTCCGGCGGCGAGAAAATGATCCGCGAAGCCCAGGCCATCCGGGACGCAATGCGCGGAAAACCTCATGTTTTCAACCTCGGACATGGTGTCATGCAGCACACGCCGCCCGAAAACGTCGCAGCCCTCGTCGAGGCGGTACGCTCCGTATGACCACCGCTCTGGATCCGGCAGGCCAGCTGAAACTGGTCATTTTCGATTGTGACGGCGTCCTCGTGGACAGCGAAGGCCCCTCCTGCCGGGCCACGGCGGAATTCGCCCGCTCCAGGGGGGTGTCCATTTCGGACGACGAGGCGCATAAGCGCTTCGCGGGCATGGCGTTGCCGCAGGTCGTGAAAGAACTCGAGCAGGAACTCGGCCATTCCCTGCCCGACGAAACGGCATTCAAACTGCGCGAAAATCTCGTACAGATGATGCAGAAAAGCGCAGAACCCGTAAGCGGAGCGCTCAAAATGCTGGCAGACATGCGGGCTTTGGGAATGCCGGTTCGCGTGGGCTCGAATTCTTCCGTCCGGGAGATGGACGCCAAGTTTGAGCGCACCGGAATGTCGCAGTATTTCCCCGAAAACCGCGTCCATTCCGCCAATGACATGGGCTGCCCCAAACCCGCTCCGGATGTCTATCTGTACGCCGCAAAGGCCGAGGGCGTCCTGCCAGAAAACTGTGTCGTCATCGAAGACAGCGATACTGGTGCCGAGGCCGCCTGGAAGGCCAACATGGCCTGTGTGCTTCTTCGCCCGGCGGAGATGCCCGCCCCGCCGTTCTGGCCGGTCGAAGGCTCCGTGCGCATCACCCATCTGGACGAGCTGGTACCCCTGCTGCGCCGGACGCTTGAGAGCCAGAAACACGCATGACCGACCTGCTTACGACTTATCAGAGCTGGATCCTGTCTGTGCACATCATGGCGTTCATCGCCTGGATGGCCGGCACGTTCTATCTGCCGCGCCTGTATGTCTATCACTGTCAGGTGGTACCGGGCACAGCAGAGAGCGAGCGGTTCAAGGTCATGGAGCGCAAGCTCCTGCGCCAGATCATGACGCCTGCCATGATCGCGACCTTTCTTGCAGGCGGGGCACTGGCCTCCATTCCCGGCCTGATCGACTGGAATTCCGGCTGGTGGTGGACGAAACTGATCTGCGTCTTAGGCCTCGCCGGTTTCCACGGTGCGTGTGGTAAATGGCGTCGCGGCTTCGCCGAAGACCGCAACCAGCATTCTGAAAAATACTACCGGATCGCCAATGAGGTGCCGACAATCCTGATGATGATCATCGTCATCATGATCATCGTCCGCCCCTGAGAAAGATCCCGAATAAAAGTTTTTGGTGAAGCTTTTTCCAAAAAGCTTCAAAGCCAGAAAGCATCAAGGAACGTCACCTTTTTGAAAAAAGGCGACACCCAAAAACTTTTATTTTGTTCAGATCAGTCCGTATTTCACACCGGTCATCTGTTCGGAGACCGTCCACAGACGCTCCGCCAGACCGGGTACATGCGCCAGTGCGGGTAGCCCCGCGATCCCGGGCACGCCACGACGCTCACCAGGCCCCTGCGGACCGTAATAGCCCCCGTCATGGGCCTGCGGGCTGGCAAGCGCATAGAGCAGCGGCCAGGCGCCTTCCTCGACCGTCTGACCCATTGCATGGAAGACCGGCCCGGCGAAGCTCCGCGCCACGCTGCGCATGAACCGCGCCGCCCTGTTGGTGGACTGGTCCAGACTGCCGTTATTCGCGACGATGTCGCTGGCCGCCCAGCCGGGATGCGCTGCCCGCGAATGAATGGGCCAGGGCGCTTTCGCGGCCCGGCGGTTCAGTTCCAGAGCAAACAGCAGATTGCACAGCTTGCTCTGCCGGTAACGGACCATCGGATTGTAGGAATGCCGCGCGTTCAGATCTCCGAACGGCAGTTCACCCTTCAGCGCCGCCAGTGACGCCACGGTCATGACCGTGGCATTCCCAGCCGCCAGCAGCGGCAGAAGCCGCCCGGTCAGCGCAAAATGCCCGAGATGATTGGTCCCGAACTGAAGCTCGAACCCATCCTTCGTCGTCAGCCGCGTCGCAGGCCCCATGACCCCGGCATTGTTCGCCAGAAGATGGATCGGCTCGCCCCGGCTGCGTAACGCGGAGGCAAACGCCTCGATCCCGGCCAGTGACGCCAGATCCAGCAGTTCGAACCGTGCCTTGACGAACGGCACCCGCTCATGAAGCCGCGCCAGAGCCGCCTGCCCCTTGTCACGGTTGCGCCCGCTCAGCAGGATCATGGCACCCTGCCGCGCCAGCCCACAGGCCACCTCGAACCCCAGCCCCCCGGTCGATCCGGTAATGAGCGCTCGCTTCCCGTCCAGACGGGCAAGAGAGTTCGTGGACCATTCGGGAGCGGAGGGCTGTGTCATGAAGTCTGTCCTTGTGTGTGTCAGCTCGGTTTCTTGTCCGTGCGCGCTTCATCACGCAATTCATCGGCCTGAGCCTGTTTGAGTGCCTCATCCGTCAGACGCTTCTCGTTCTTCTTGAGAAAAATGAGCGCCCCGATCAGACAGGCGACCCCGACGATGGCCATGGCGATTCCGGCAGGTCCCGAAATCTTCTCGATCTGCTTGCCCAGTTCATAGGTCACGAAAGCATAGCCCCCGGCCCAGCAGATACCGCCCAGCGCATTAAAGAACAGGAACGAATGCCAGGGCATCCGGTTCGCTCCGGCCAGCAACGCCACGAACACCCGCAGCACCGCGATGAAACGGCCGAGGAACACGACGATCCCGCCATGCTTGCGGAACAGATACCGCCCCAGCATCAGCCGCTCTTCTGTCATGCCGACCTTGTGGCCGTGCTTTTTCAGAATGCCGTAACCGAAGTGATGGCCGATCAGATACCCGATATTGTCGCCCATGATGGCGCCAAGCACGGCTGCCAGCGCGATCCAGCGGATTTCCAGATGATGGGTGCTGCCCGCATAGAGCGAAGCGGCGATAATGACGCTCTCCGCCGGAAGAGGAAGGCCCATGCTCTCGAACATGACGATGATGCCAACGACGCCATAGCCGTAATGCACCAGCATGCGGTCGAGAAAATGACTGAGATGAAACAGTGTCCTGGTCCCGTTCAAGCTGTGGCGGAAGAGAGTGCCGCCGGTTACGATACTACGGCATCGGAGACAGGATGAAAAATGACGACATCGCCTTCCCCCACAGCCACCCCCGGCGCGCGCAACTCCGCATCCGGAAACTGGCCGTCCTGGGTCACGCCCGAACTCGTGGCCGGTCGCACCCTGTCCTTCTCCGAACTGCGCACGGCAGGGAACTGGACCTTCTGGCTCGAAAGTCGCCCGGATGAAGACGGCCGCTCCGTCATCACCGCCCGCGACCCCGAAGGCCGGATCCATGACCTGATCCCCCCCGGCTATTCGGTCGGCACACGGGTGCATGAATATGGCGGCGGTGCATGGGATGTCCGTCTGAAGGACGACACCCCGCAGGTCGTCTTCAGTGACCGCAAACGCGGGGGCGTCTGGTTCAGCAACGGCACCACCGCCACGCAATGGGCAAAACCGGGCGAAACCCCCGAACACCGCTACGCCGATCTGACCTTCGACCCGGTTTCCGAAGCCGTGTTCTGCGTGCGAGAAAGCCACGGCGAAGGCACGCCCGTCGCAACCCTCGTTCATGTGCAGCCTGACGGCAGCGACACCGTTCTGGTCAAAGGCGCTGATTTCTACGCCGCGCCGCGCCCCTCACCGGACGGACGCTTCCTGGCCTGGTTCAGCTGGAACGATCCCGCCATGCCCTGGACCGTCACAACTCTCTCCGTCGCCTCCTTCGACCGAACAACCAGCACACTCGGCCCCGTGACAGATCTTTCAGGCCCGGAGCCATGCAGCATCATCGAACCCTGCTGGTCCCCCGACGGCACGCTTTACGCCACGTCTGACGCCTGCGGCCGCTGGACCCCCATCCGCTTTTCCCATGACGACACCGGCTGGCACCCGCACAGTCTCGATGGTGCCAACGCGGAAATCGGCCTGCCGCACTGGGTCTTCGGACAGCGCAGCATGGCCCCACTGCCCGGAAACAGACTGCTGGCCCTCGGCATCCGCCACGGCCTCAATCATGTCCTGCTGGAAGAACACGGACACTGGACGGATGTCGCCCTCGGCAGCCCCGTCAACGTCCCGGAGCCGCTCGAAGACGGGCATTTCTCCTGGATCGACGCCCCGACCAACGCGCCCGCCGCCATCGCCATCGGTCGCCCCGGCGCGCCCTATGACCGCTTCCGCAGCAG
>CALFLO010000167.1 GCA_937880175.1 uncultured Gluconobacter sp. | reverse complement strand
GCGGCTTGCCGGTTGAGTCGTCATGCACCTTCTGGATGCTGACGGCTGCTGTCAGGACGAGGTTGTGGAACGGCTCCGCATGGGCCTCGAACTCGAAGCCGTCCGAATGGACCAGTCCGCTTTCGGCGCTGTAGCCTGTATTGCCTATACCAACCAGGACGTTGGTCTGCTCGATATGGAAGCCTGCTGCCGTCAGGAGCAATGAGGTGCCCGGAAGCTGGTACTTCAGGCCGCCTTCAAGCTGCTTGCCCAAGGACGGGTTGGCCTGACGAACGGTCTTGCCACCATCCGTCGAGACGCTGCCCGACTGGGGCTGGAAGGAAGTCGAATAGCTGATGTAAGGCGCGAGACCGAAATCGAAGTGATACAGGCCGGAGGCGCGCCATGTAATCTGGCTCGGGCTCTGGTTGGTCGTCGTGTTGTACATGTTGTCGGTCTGGTGCGAGCGATACCAGTCGTTGCGGATGCTACCTGTCAGGATCAGACGCTTCCAGTGGATTTCGTCCTGCCCATAGATGCCGGCCTGATGGGAGTCCGTGTTGTAGTTTACCCAGGGCGCCGGGCTGGCGATGGCCATCTGGGAGTTCGGGTGGAATACGTTCAGGTCCGGCGCAGACCCATAATAGCCGACTTCCGAGGCGCTCTGCTGCATGTAGTCGAAGCCGAACATCATGGTGTGACGCAGCGGTCCGGTGCGGACCTTGCCCTTGAACTGGCTGTCGAATGTCAGGTTGTGCGTGTGTTCGTTGGTGGCGATGGCCGAGCGGGCCAATGTGTCATCAGTGACGTAATAGCCGCTGTCATAGACGCTGCGATACTGGGTCTTGATGTCATCGTAACGGCCGCGCGTGCTGAAGCTCCAGTCGCTGTTGAAGCGATGATTGAAGATATAGGTGACGGAGCCATGACGACGGTTGTATTTTTCGAACGATGAATCGCCGTCGTAGAAATTGCGGGGCAGGTAGCCGAACGAAGCGGGCTTGAGCGAGCCGACCAGCGGGACGCCGCCATAGGTACCGTTTTCCGGATCATACTGGTAATTGCCCAGGATCGTCAGTGTCGTGGGGCCATCGCCACCGAAGGTGAAGGACGGGCTGATGGAGAAGCGGCGGCTTCCCGTCCGGGCGAGCTGGCTATGCTGGCCGTTGATCGTGCCATCAAGGCGGTACCGGACGAAACCGTTATTCGTCACATAGCCGCCGACATCGGCATCCACACGATACAGATCGAACATGCCGCCTGTTGCGTTCACGCTCCCATAAGAGCGCTGGTCCGTGGCGAGTTTGCTGGAGAGAGCGACGAGGCCACCGGGGCTCGACTGACCGTAAAGGGCCGATGCCGGGCCTTTAAGGATTTCGATGCGATCCAGACGCGATGTGTCGGTCTGGGCCACGGCATAACCGGTCGGGCTGTCCTGAAGCTTCAGTCCATCGAGAAAGGTCGGCACGGAAAATCCGCGCAGGGCGAACTGGTCGTAACGTGTCCCCACGCCGCCGCCACGAAGATCCGCCGTGACGCCCGCCGTATAACGCACGGCCTGATTGAGGTTCAGGACGTTGCGGATATCCATCTCGTTGCGGGTGATGACCGTGACCGATTGCGCAGTTTCGATCAGGGGTGTGTCTGACTTGGTCGCGGACGAGGCAAGCGTCGCTGTCCTGCGGGCGTGGACTTCAAGCTTTTCGACAGTTTTGGCCTGCGCTTCGGCTGTACTGGCTTTTTTCGTGCCCGAGCGCGGAGGCGGTTCGGTTGTGATGTTCTGGTCGGCTGCGAAGACTTCTCCACTCATGACGAGGGAGAGGGGTATCGCGTAAAGAATCCTGCTGCGGTGCATACCCGACCTCAATGACTGTTCGCGATGGCGTGTGATCTGAGGCTGGTATCGATATTGCGAGTGAGTTGCAAGTGGCGTTAGGAGGAAATGAAACTTTGAAAGATTTCTGGTTAAGTGACTGATTGTTACTTTCTTTTGCTGCGAAGAGATCCGGGAGCGTTGAGTGCGCCCGGACCATGTGGCCTCACCAGACAGTGAAACCCGCATCCACATTGACGATCGCGCCCGTCATCAGGCTGGCGGCGTCCGACGCCAGGAACTGCACGACCGAGGCGACTTCGTCGGGCTGTCCGACGCGGCCCATCGGGGTCCCCGCAATCCAGGCGTCGTAGAGTTCCGGCTTTTCCATGCCAAAGCGCGTGAGTGTGGTTTCGATATAGGTCGGTGCGACGGCATTGGCACGGATGCCGTGGGGCGCCCATTCGGCGGCCAGTGATCGGATATACTGGTGAACACCGGCTTTCGAGGCATTATAGGCGGCCTGCTGCTGGGGCCGGTTGACGATGAGCCCGGACATGGAGCCGATCGCGACAATGACGCCCTTCTTCTGTTCGAGCATGATGCGGCCCACGGCCTGACAGGAGCGGAACATGCCGTTGAGA
This sequence comes from uncultured Gluconobacter sp., assembly GCA_937880175.1. GTDB lineage: Bacteria > Pseudomonadota > Alphaproteobacteria > Acetobacterales > Acetobacteraceae > Gluconobacter. The sequence goes on along the minus strand of CALFLO010000167.1, from coordinate 10,022 downwards.
TTGATATCCACCTGTTTGAGCCACTGGCCGTCCGTCATGTCTTCGGCCTTGACCTCGGAAATGCAGATACCGGCGCAGGCGACGAGAATGTCCACCCGGCCTTCCTGCTCATGAACGATGCGGACAGCGTTCTGCACGCTTTCCGTTTTCGTGACATCCATGACAACGCTGCTGACATCATGGCCTTCGGCCCGCAGGTCTTCCACGGCTTTGGCAGCCATGGCTTCGTCCAGATCGGCGATGATGACGCGGGCACCGGCTTCGGCCAGTGCGGTGACGCAGGCCAGACCGATGTTCTGTGCGCCTCCGGTGACGATGGCGACGCGGTTATCGAGGCGGAGTTTTTCCATGTACATGAGATGCGTTTCCTACATTCAGGCAGCGAGCGGGTGGCGGTGGCAGGCTTCGAAAGCCAGACCGTCAGGGGCGAAAAGATGGCAGTTGCGGGGCGGAAGGGTCAGGCTGACGCGGGTTTCCACATCCGTGAGGACCGCGCCGTCCGTCTGGACGACGATGATTTCCCCATCCGGCATGCGGACATGGACGAGCGTGATGGCGCCGAGGCGTTCGATGACTTCAACGACGCCGCTATTGGGTCCCGAAGAGGCCAGTTCGACGTGTTCGGGACGGATTCCGACCGTCACCTTGGTTCCGGGCAGAAGGCCGGGGGACGTGACGGGGACATGGAGGGTCGATCCGTCCCGGAGCTGCACGCTGGAGCCCGCAGCGTCTCCGCCCTGAAAGATGGCCGAAAAGAAGTTCATCGGTGGGGAGCCAATGAACCGCGCCACGAACAGGTTGCGGGGGTGGTGGTACAGTTCGAGCGGGGAGCCGATCTGTTCGACCACACCTTTCTGAAGGACGACGATCTTGTCGGCCATGGTCATGGCCTCGACCTGATCGTGCGTCACATAGATGGTGGTGGCGCCGAGCTTGCGATGCAGGGCCGAGAGCTCCACGCGCATCTGGCCGCGCAGGGCCGCATCGAGGTTCGAAAGCGGCTCGTCGAACAGGAAGACCTTCGGGTTGCGGACGATGGCGCGACCAATGGCGACGCGCTGGCGCTGGCCACCGGAAAGCTGACCGGGCTTGTGGTGCAGATAGGGTTCGAGCTGAAGTGTGCGGGCGACATGTTCGATTTTCGCCCGGCGTTCGGCCTCCGGCATTCCGGCCAGTTTGAGGCCGAACTCCATGTTCTTGTACACGTCCATATGCGGGTAGAGCGCGTAGGACTGAAAGACCATCGCCAGACCGCGCTTGCCGGGTTCCACGTCGTTCACGCGCTGTCCGTCGATCAGGAGGTCGCCGGATGTGATGTCCTCGAGGCCCGCGATCATGCGTAGCAGGGTGGACTTTCCACAGCCGGACGGGCCGACGAAGACCACGAATTCGCGCTCTTCGATCGACAGCGAAATGCCCTTGATGATTTCCTCCGTGAGATACGTCTTGCGGAGGTTTTTGAGTTCGACAGTCGCCATGGGTCAGGCCCCGTTGATGCAGGAATGTTGAGCGGAATGAGCCGGGATCCGCGTCATTTGACGGCTCCGAAAGTCAGGCCGCGGACGAGCTGTTTCTGGCTGATCCAGCCAAAAATCAGGATCGGGGCGACGGCCAAGGTGGAGGCAGCGGAGAGCTTGCCGAAAAACAGTCCTTCCGGAGACGAGAAGGACGCGATGAAGGCTGTCAGCGGGGCCGCGTTCGAGGATGTCAGGTTCAGGGACCAGAAAGCCTCGTTCCAGCACAGGATGAGCGAGAGCAGGGCCGTGGACGCAATGCCGGGCAGGGCGAGCGGCAGGAGGACCATCGTCATTTCCTGCCAGCGCGTGGCGCCATCCATCCGGCCCGCTTCCAGAATGGGGGCAGGGACTTCGCGGAAGAACGTGTAGAGCATCCAGACGATGATCGGCAGGTTCGTGAGCATGTCCACGATGGCAAGACCGGTGCAGGTGTCGAGCAGATGCGTGTTTCGTGCCAGCAGATAGATCGGCACCAGCACGCCGACAGGCGGCAGCATCCGGGTCGAGAGCATCCACAGCAGGGTGCTGCGCGTGCGCTTTGAGGGCATGAACGCCATCGAATAGGCCGCAGGTACGGCCAGAGCGATGGCAATCGCCGTCGCACCGACCGAGACGATCATGGTGTTAAGTGCGAAATGCCAGTAGCTGGCACGTTCGAACACCTCGGCATAGCTGCTGAGGGTCGGCATGAAGACGAGCTTCGGCGGCGAGGAAATCGCCTGAACGTCGCTCTTGAAACTTGTCAGGATCATCCAGAAAATCGGGAAAAACAGCCAGAGCGCGATGCCCCAGGCAAGGATGGTGACGCCGATCCGGGTGCTGGTTTTGGTCTTGAGCGCCATGTCAGGCCTCCAGATTGCGGGCTACGGCGCGCACCAGAAAAATTGCGACGATATTGGCGATGACGATCGCAACCACACCGCCCGCTGAAGCACCCCCCACATCGAACTGGAGCAGGGCGCGGGAATAGATCAGGTAAGGCAGATTGGTAGAGGCCACGCCGGGTCCGCCCGCAGTGGTGACGGAGATTTCGGCGAAGATCGTCAGCAGATAGATCGTCTCGATCATGACAACGACGCTGATGGCGCGTCCCAGATGCGGCAGGATGATGTAGCGGAAGCGCGCGATCGGTCCTGCGCCGTCCATCCGGGCGGCTTCGCGCTGCTCACCGTCCAGAGACTGCACGGCCGTTAGCAGGATGAGGACCGCGAAGGGCAGCCATTCCCAGGCGACGATCATCATGACGGTCATGAGTGGAAAGCGCGCCAGCCAGTCGATCGGCGTGAGGCCCACGGCCCGCATCATGGCGGAATAGACGCCATAGATCGGGTGCAGCATCAGGTTTTTCCACAGCAATGCCGAGACCGTGGGCATGATGAAGAATGGCGAGATGACCATGATGCGCGCGATGCCGCGGCCAAAGAACTCCTGATCGTACAAAACGGCCAGCAGCGTCCCGCCACCGACGCTGATGAGCAGGACGCCGGCAACGAGCACGAACGTGTTCAGCAGGGCGTGCAGGAAATCGGGGTCGGTCAGCAGGTACCAGTAATTGTCGATCCCCGCGAAGCCGTGAAGCGTGGGGTCAACGAGGTTGTAGTTCTGCACCGAGTACCACAACGTCATGACGAGTGGGACGATCGACCAGACCAGAAGGATCAGCACGGACGGAGAGAGGAGCAGGAATCCTGTCCTCTTCGTGCTCCGGGCTGTCGCCCCTGCGGGCGGGCTATGTTCGAATACGGCCTGCATGGCGTTCTTGACCTTGATCAGACGGCGTTAGCGCGCGCGGCCGGACTGGCGGAGCGCGCGGGTGATCGAAGTCTGCGCGGAGGTCAGGGCCTGATCGACGGTCATCTGGTCGGACAGGGTGGCGGCGACCGTCTGGCCGACCTGCGTGCCGATGGCCTGAAACTCCGGAATGCCAACGAACTGTGCGCCCGTATAAGGACGTGGCTGGGCGGTCGGACCATTCGGGTCAGCCGTTTTGATCGCGTTCAGCACGAAGGAAGCGAAGGGAGCGGCCTTGGCGTATTCCGGCGCAGCATAGGTGGAGGCGCGGGTTCCAGCAGGAACGGCGACCCAGCCTTTCTGCGCGGCAACCAGCTTCACGTAATCCTTGGACGTAGCCCATGTGATGAAGGTCTGGGCATCCGCGCTCTGATGGGAGCTGACGGGAACAGCGAGGCTCCAGCTCCACAGCCAGGTCGGGCCTTTGCCGTAAGGGCCTTTGGGGGCGGGGGCGAAACCAACCTTGTCCGCGACCTGAGACTGCTTGGGATCGAACAGCAGCCCTCCTGCGACGGTGGAATCAATCCAGATGCCGCAATGGCCGCTGGCGAACAGAGCCAGATTTTCGTTAAAGCCATTGGAGGTCGCGCCCGGAGGACCGTCAGCTTTCAGGGCCGAGACGTACCAGTTCAGGGTCGCTTTCCAGGCGTCGGAGGTCAGGGTCGGCTTCCACGACATATCGAACCACTGAGCGCCGAACGTGTTGGCGAGCGAGGAGACATACGCCATGTTCTCTCCCCATCCGGGCTTTCCGCGCAGGCAGATGCCGTAGACCTGATTGGTCTTGTCCGTGATCCTGTCGGCGAACTGGCGGATCTGGTCGTAGGTCGGGGCATCCGGCATCGTCAGACCGGCCTTCTGGAACAGGTCCTTGCGGTAATAGGTCATGACGCTTTCGGCGTAGAACGGCAGGGCATAGAGCTTGCCATCCGCAGTCAGGCTGTCCCGGACGGAAGGCAGGATGTCGTTCACGTCATAGGCGGCATCCGGCTTGATTTCGGTGAGCCAGCCCTGTTTGGCCCAGATCGGCACTTCGTAATTGCCGATGGTCACAACATCGAACTGGCCGGTTTTCATGGCGATATCGGTTGTGACGCGCTGACGCAGAACGTTTTCTTCTAGCGTGACCCAGTTCAGGTGAATGTCCGGATGGGCTTTTTCAAACTCCTGAGAAAGCTGGCGCATGACGATCATGTCACCATTGTTGACGGTGGCGATCGTCAGCGTGCCAGCCGCCTGCGCGCTGGAGAGCGCCGAGCCCGTGAGCAGGAGGGCAAGAGTGCAAATGGCGGTGCGGGTTGATTTGAGACGGGACATGGAAATCGGCCTCTGGAAGAAAGATGTGGAGACGTTTTCGGGACATGAGATTGAAAAAGGGGAGTGTGCCGTCAGGGTGGGCTCTCCTTTTGCAGAACGTCACGCATCTGCTGACGCCAGGTGATCTGCCGGGAGTACATGTCCTGCGTGATGTTCCGCTTGGCGGCGTGATACGCAGCGACGCCCGGGTCGGGGAGGATCTCGTCTCCGGCATGGCTCATCCGCGCCATGGCCTGTGGCAGATCAGTGTATGTCCCACTTGCAACAGCCCCGAGAATGGCGGCTCCCAGAAGGACGGAATCCGGTTCGGCGGGGAGAAGGATGCGGCAACCGGTCGCGTTGGCGTGTTCGCGCAAGAAGACGGGGTTTTTGGTGCTCCCTCCCGTCGCAAGGATGGTGTCGATGCGGTAGCCCTGCGTGTTGAGGGCCTCGATGATGTCCTTCGTGCCGTAGGCGAGACCCTGCAGTGTGGCGAGGTAAAGCCGTGCCAGATCATCGACTGTGTCGGATAAGGTCAGACCGCTGATCATGCCGGTGAGATCAGGATCGGCATGAGGCGAGCGGTTCCCGTGGAAATCCGGAAACACATGCAGACCGGCCGTGATCGATCCTGGCAGCCTGTCACGTTCCAGTTTTTCGATCCGGGCATTCAGCAGGGCGTAGACGCTGGTTCCGGCCTCTTTGGCTTCTTCCCTAAGTGTCGGGCCAAAGGTATGGCTGGAAATCATGAAGTCGATCAGGGCGCCGGTCGCGGACTGTCCGGCCTCGTTCAGCCACATCTCAGGAACCATGGCGTTCCAGTAAGGCCCCCAGACACCGGGCACGAAACGCGCCTCTTTTGATACCGCCATGTGACAGCTCGACGTGCCGCAGATGAGCGAGATTGAGCGCTCAAGTTGATCGTCAGAGAGAGAGCCTTCGGTATTGATCCCGAACAGCCCGATCCCACCGGCATGGGCATCGATGGCGGAAACCCCGACGGGAATACCCGAAGGCAGACCGAGTTCCGAGGATGCTTTAGCGCTCAAGCCGCCTTCTGAAAGAGCGCCAAGGGGGCGGATATCGTTGCCGATGCGGCTGAAGCCATCGGCTGCGAGGTCCTCCAGTCCGATGGATTGGAAATATTCCTCATCCCAACGGTTTTCATGAGCGAGATAGGTCCACTTGCAGGCGGTTGAACATGCCGAGCGGGACAACGAACCGGTCGCCCGCCATGTCAGGAAGTCGGGAAGATCGAAGAAATGGGCTGCCTTCTCATAGATGCCGGGAAGATGGCGCTTCAGCCAGAGCAGCTTCGGCGTTTCCATTTCAGGGGACATCGTACCGCCGACATAACGCAGCACGTCATGGCCGCCGTTGTTGATGTCGCGGGTCTCCTCAAGGGCGCGGTGATCCGCCCAGAGAATGACGTCCTGTTCGGGAGCACCGTCGGGATCTACCGACAGTCCGTGACCTTGGGCGTCAAGGACGACAAGGGAACAGGTCGCATCGAAACCGATGCCAATGACCTGACAGGGTTCGTCAAGCATGGCCAGAGCATTGCGGGTTGCCTCGCAGACTGCCTCCCAGATGTTCTGAGAAGATTGCTGCGCATAGCCAGCGCGCGGCGTCCATGTCCGGATTGCGCGGACGCATGATGCCCTCTTGCGGCCGTCGAGCGTAAAAAGACCCGCCCGGGCGCTGCCTGTTCCAACATCAATTCCCAGAACCAGATCCATAAAACGACACCCAGAGGATAAAAACACAAACAGGACATGCGAGAAAAACAGACCCGAAGTCTGCATAACGTTTGACTGTGGCTGAATATCACATATCAGAATGATAAACTATCGTTTATAACGTTACATATAACGCTATCCCTGTCCAGAACGATGGCAGAAGTTTTTCTCATAAAAAATGAGTCGCTCACGTCCTGCGCACGCGGACTTGTGGATCTTTGGACGACCGAGGCTGCTAGGAACATGAGAACTGTGACTCCGAAGGTTGATAGACATGCCTTATCCCGATCTTTTTTCGCTCTCTGGTTCGCGCGCCCTTGTGACAGGAGCGTCACGCGGAATTGGCCTGACGCTCGCAAAGGGGCTGGCCCAGTATGGAGCCGAGATCGTGTTGCACGGACGTGATGCGGAACGGCTGAACACCGTGCAGTCTGGGTTTGAGACGGCAGGCCTGAAAGCCAGTACGGCGGTTTTCGACGTGACGGATCAGGACGCCGTTATTGAGGGTATTGCGGCGATTGAACGCGACAGGGGGCCAATCGATATCCTGATCAACAATGCAGGAATACAGCGCCGCGCCCCTCTGGAGGAGTTCCAGCGCAGGGACTGGGATGATCTGATGCTCACTAATGTGAGCGCGGTTTTTTTCGTAGGACAGGCGGTGGCGCGGCATATGATTCCACGCGGGCGGGGCAAGATCGTGAATATCTGTTCCGTCCAGAGTGAACTCGCGCGTCCCGGAATTGCGCCCTATACGGCGACCAAGGGGGCGGTCAAAAACCTCACGAAAGGTATGTCGACCGACTGGGCCAGACATGGGCTTCAGATCAACGGGCTCGCACCAGGATATTTTGCCACGGAAATGACCGAAAAACTCGTCTCTGACGAAGAGTTCACGAAATGGCTGTGCAAACGGACACCGGCAGCACGCTGGGGGCAGGTTGAGGAACTGGTTGGTGCGGCCGTATTCCTGTCTTCCCCCGCCTCAAGTTTCGTCAACGGGCATCTGCTGATGGTAGATGGTGGGATCAGCATATCACTATAGTTTTTCTACCACTCTTTCTGTTTGAGTTTATCCGGGCTGCATCAGCCCGTTCTCTATCGGGTTTGTGATAGGGTGGTTTTCGGTAAGAATGCCCATCTGTCGGGATGTCACAGGAAAGTTATCATCGGATGAGTTCCATTTTTGCCCTCTCGCTTGCGACTGCAGCCATCGCGGCGGTTGTCATCCTTATCGCCCGATTCCGTATCAATCCGTTCATCGTCCTTTTTTCGGTTTCGATCCTGCTGGCGCTTGTCGCGGGGATGCCGGCCGACAAGGTCGTGGGGTCTTTCGAGGCGGGAGCAGGGCATGTTCTGGGACATGTGGGGATAGTCATCGCTCTGGGCACGATGCTTGGGAAAATGCTGGCCGAATCCGGTGGCGCCGATCGTATTGTTCTGACGATTTCTGGTATTTCAGGGCGTCGTCACGTGGACTGGGCCATGATGCTAATCGGGCTTCTGGTGGGCCTTCCCGTATTTTTCGAGGTTGGCTTTGTCCTTCTGATTCCGCTGGCCTTTGTTCTGGCAGACCGGACCAAGACGCCTCTGCTGCGCGTCGCGCTGCCCATGGGCGCTGCACTGTCCATCACGCATGCCCTCATTCCTCCGCATCCGGCTGCGCTTCTGGCACTGAGCGCCTATCACGCGGATATCGGGCGGACCATTCTTCTCGGTGTCGCGATCGGCACGCCGATAGCTGTGATTGCGGGACCGCTGTTCGGACGTTTCGCCTCGGCCAGAGTAATCCCGGTGGGTGTTAATCCGCTGGCTGGACAGTTCGTGAGCAGCAAGCCTCCGGGTAACCTCCCAGGATTTGGCATTACGGTTTTCACCGTTCTGTCTCCGGTGCTGCTGATGCTTGTCGGGTCCGCAGCAGACAGCATCGCGGCACCACATACGACATTAAACACCGTCCTGCATTTCGCCGGGAATACGGATATCGCTCTTCTTCTGGCGACTGTCCTGTCGTTTTACGTCCTGGGTCATGCACGGGGCTTCTCGCGGGAGACAATTCTTCGATTTACCAATGAATGCCTCGGACCGACTGCGCTGATAATGCTTCTTGTGGGAGCAGGGGGTGGTTTTGGTCGTGTTCTCGTCGATAGCGGCGTATCGCGGTCCATTACGGATGCAGCTCTGGGCGCGCACATGCCCCTGCTGGTTCTGGCCTGGATGCTTGCGGCAATCGTCCGTGTGGCCTGCGGCTCCTCGACCGTTGCGATGGCAACAGCATCGGGGATCGTTGCGCCCATTCTTGCACGCTCAACGGGTGTGTCACCCGAACTGATGGTTCTCGTAACAGGAGCAGGGTCGGTCGCGTTCGGACCGATGAACGATGCAGGTTTCTGGCAGCTGAAGGAATATCTCGGGTTGACCGTTCCGCAGACCCTCAAGACGTGGTCGGTTCTTGAGACGCTGATTGCTGTCTGCGGGCTCGTATTCTGTATGATAGCCTCCATATTCATTCATTGAGGCCTTCACTCACTTCCCGCTTTCCGCAGGAAGTTTCCTGTCACGGAGATCATACCGTTTTCTGGTGATCCGGGCACATCATGATATTGCGAATATCGTTGGCAGGGATGGAGGTGATTTTACAGGCCCGCGATAATGAAATGGCTGGTGCTTTGTGGGTAAATAGTCACCAGCCTATTGGCACCAAACCTCAGGGTGCGCGGATTTCGGAAAAATCATCGTGCGTCCAAGGCGGATCACATGACGCAAGCCTGAACCATTGAAGGAAGACAATGGGTTCGGATATCTAAATCTAAGACGATATAATTTTTGGATTTATCACCGGACCGAGTGGTGGGCGCAACAGGGATTGAACCTGTGACCCCTACCATGTCAAGGTAGCTTAAAGTGCCCAAAAAACGGTAGTTTCCTGCGGGTTGCGGAACGTATCCGTTATAGAGTGCACGGATTTTGCGCATCGTTAATATCAAACGGGTAACCTGTAAGGATCTCTTACAGGTTCAACCATCCGGCAATTCCGGACAGTTCAGCAGTCAAGCATTCCTTGACGACTGAACCCTTGGGAAATCCCCAAGAGTTCAATCCGTCAGTTTCTGCGGCTGTCTCGCGCCGCACTAATCATGATGAACGTGACAACCGAAAGCAGGGGCACGAGGATGATGGCGATTGCCAGCAGGTCACGCGCCATGACGCGCTCCGACGAATGGATGGCTGCCCTCTGAAGGGCAGACGCTTGGATAGTCGCCGATCAGCAGGCCGATATGAGCAGCCAGCGCGGCCCGATCCGCTTCAATCCGTGCCGCCGTGCTCTGCCGGACCGCATCGTTCTGCCCGAGCAGCGCCCCGGCATAGCCGACCTGCCGCCCGGACTCCACATCCGGAAGCGCCGAGAGCGGCACGAACTGAACGGGCACGTTGAGTGTCTGCCCCTTCGTTCGGCTGGCCTCGGCTTGAAGTCCGAAGACCGGTAGGGCGGATGCGGCTGAAACCGAGAATGACCCTGACTGGCTAAAGGTGCCGGACAGATCCATCGTCACCGGCCCGGCAATCATCGCCACGACCGGATCTGACGTGTGCTGGGCGCACTGGAGCGCCCGGACGTTGGCATCGAACCGGGCGGCCTGATCGGCCTTCCAGCTCTGTACGCCAGACACGCTGACCA
>CALFLO010000166.1 GCA_937880175.1 uncultured Gluconobacter sp. | reverse complement strand
ATCCAGCACCTTGCGCTGCTGAAGGGTCGGGACTTCACAGGCGGAAAGGCCCAGCAGCACCAGGACAGACAGCAGTCCAACTTTTTTCATCTTCATCTTCCCCGACTGTGCCGCTGCAACGCGGTCATGTTCCTCTTTCGACACGTTCTAGCCCTTCTGACGCAAAAGAAGGATTAAAACTCCTGCAAGTTCCGAAAAGATCAGGCCAACCACAAAATGTCACTGATCCGCGGCGCACCGGTCGCCAGCATGACGAGACGGTCGAATCCGAGCGCGATGCCTGAGCAGGGCGGCAGATCCGGCAACGCCGCCAGAAACGCCTCGTCCATCATCCAGTCCTGATCCGGCGACATTTCCACACGCCGCTTACGATCCGTTGCAAAACGCTGCCGTTGCTCCACCGGATCGGTCAGTTCCTCGAAAGCGTTGGCCAGTTCCAGTCCACCCACATAAAGCTCGAACCGCAGCGCCGCGCGCCCGTCCTCGGGGTCCCGCCGCGCAAGGGCCGCCTGCTCGGCGGGCCAGTGGGTCAGGAATGTCGGGCGTTCACGCCCGATCATGGGCTCCACACGCTCAAGCAGGAGCCGGAAAAACAGGTCCTCCCAGTTTTCCCCGTTTCGCAGACCAATATGCGCCTGTGCAGCCAGAGCTTCGGCATTCCCCGCCGTTCCCAGCAGATCCGCGCCCACATAACGCGCGAACGCGGCCTGCATCGTGAGGCGCTCGAAGGGCTGGGAAAGATCGATGACATCCATGCCGCGATGCACCACAGGCGGCAGAAGCACCCGCAGGAACGCTTCGGTCTCATCCATGAGAGACGACAGATCCGCGTCAGGACGATACCATTCCAGCATGGTGAATTCAGGGGAATGCGTATTGCTGGCCTCGCCATTGCGCCAGACACGCGCCATCTGGAACACGGCCCGTCCCGTGGCGGCGACGATCCGCTTCATCGCGAATTCCGGGCTTGTATGCAGGAAGCGCGCCTCGCGTGAGCCGTCCGGCCGCTCAAGCTCGGTCCTGAAACAACGCAGATGAACCTCTTCACCCGGAACCGGAACCGCGCAGGGCGTTTCAACTTCCAGATAACCGCGCTCTTCAAAGAAAGTCCGAACCGATCTGACCATCTGCGTACGCCGCTCAAGCAAAGGCAGGCGTTCAGCGATCCGACCCGGATCGGCAGACAATACGGTCATGACGTCTCTCGCTCCTGTTGCAAAACCGGGACCCGCACCGCTAGAGGCATCACATGGATGATATGGTCAAGACAGCCCAGAGGCATTTTGCGGGACGTTCTGCAAAACGTCACACACTTCGTACGCCATCCGACCTGATCGACGCGGGGATGGCGACGGAAGCCAACCGCGCAACGCTCGAAGCGGTGGGCGAACGCTTCACCATGGCCATTCCAGCCGCCTTTCAGGACCTGATCACCCATCCGGACGACCCCATCGCCTTACAGGTCATCCCCGATGCGCGCGAACTCGTTACACTGCCTCACGAAGACGCAGACCCGATCGGGGACGATGCCCTGTCTCCCGTCCCCGGCATCGTGCACCGCTATGCCGACCGCGCTCTGCTCAAGCCTTTGCTGGTCTGCCCGCTCTATTGCCGCTTCTGCTTCCGGCGCGAGCATGTCGGGCCGGGCGGTGGGCTTCTGAGCGACGCGCAGCTTGAAACGGCGCTCGACTGGATCCGGCAGCATCCCGATATCCGCGAAATCATCCTCACGGGCGGCGATCCGCTCATGCTGGCCCCCCGTCGCCTGAAACACATCGTGCAGTCCCTGTCGGACATTGACCATATTGAGACCATCCGCATCCACTCCCGCGTGCCCGTCGCCGATCCGGCCCGCATGACGGAAGAGCTGCTGGATGCAATGGAAACGGACCGCTCCATGTGGCTGGTCGTGCATGCCAACCATGCCAGCGAGCTGACACCTCAGGCCACAAAGGCCATCCGCGCCGTGCTGTCCCGCGCCATTCCGGTCCTGTCACAGTCCGTTCTGCTGCGCGGGGTCAATGATACTGTCGAAAGTCTGGAAGCCCTGCTGCGGGCGTTCATCAGGGCACGGGTCAAACCCTATTACCTGCACCATCTGGACGCCGCCGCCGGAACGGGACATTTCCACGTCCCGGTCGCGGAAGGTCAGGCCCTGCTGAGGCAGCTTCGCGGACGCGTCACGGGGCTGGCCTGGCCGACCTATGTTCTCGATATTCCGGGTGGACGCGGCAAAGTCCCGATTGGCCCGGAATACCTGGACCCAACCTCTCCCGGCACGGTCTCCACGCCAGACGGAGAGGCGTGCAGCTTCACCTGACACGCCTCAACACAGAGGCAGGTTCTTATTTCGCGTCGAACATATGCGTCGCATGCGTAATCGCCCCGCCCGCGCGGATGGCAGCCGCCACGAGAGCGATCTCGGAAAGCTGGGCATCCGTCGCCCCGGCTTCACGCGCGGCCTTGACGTGAAGTTCGATACAATACGGGCACTGCGTCGTCAGTGCCACGGCCACGGCGGCGAGCTGTTTGGTCAGGGCGCTGACCGCACCTTCCTCGAAGGCGGCACGATCGAACTGCCAGAAAGCATCCATCCCTTTGGAGGCGTTGGCTTCAAGATGGGAAATGCGCGAGAGGTTTTTCATATCATACATGCGGCTTCTCCTTGCCTTTCGCCCTGAGCATCAGGACAGCGACACATTCTGACATGACCTGTCCGACGCTGCGCCCCAAGCCCCCCGCCCTTCACACTTTCCTGAAGCCGCAAAGCGTCATGCCTCCCTTGGCCTTGCTTAGAGCCCCTGTGCGGCGCTAGAAGCCCACAAGACGTGACAGAAAATCCCTCAGACAGGGTCATCAGGACACAAGCATGAAACAGCAAGCCAACCTTATCCGGGCAGGGCAGGTCATCGAGCATGACGGCCGCCGCTGGACGGTTCTCAAGCAGCAGATCATCACCCCGGGCAAGGGTGGCGCCTTCATCCAGGTCGAAATGCGCGATCTCAAGACGGGCAACAAGACCAACGAGCGCTGGAGAACGGCAGATTCCGTCGAGCGTCTCATGACGGAAGACAAGGACTACACCTATTCCTACATGGACGGTGACAATGTCGTCCTGATGGATCCGGAAACGTTCGAGCAGCTGATCCTCGCCAAGGACATCTTCGGCGACCAGTTCGCTTTCCTGCAGGACAACATGGCGCTCAACGTCAAGCTGGTCGAAGGTGACCCGGTGGGCGTGGAACTACCGCCGCATGTGACGCTAGAAATCACGGAAGCCGATCCGGTGGTCAAGGGCCAGACGGCCAGCTCGTCCTACAAGCCCGCCGTGCTGTCCAATGGCGTGAAAACGCTGGTGCCGCCATTCATCGAAGCTGGCGAGCGCATCGTTGTCCGCACGGAAGACGCATCCTACGTCGAACGCGCGAAGGACTGATCCAGCATGCGTCTCTCCCCGCACATTGCCGTCATGCAGGGCGCGGCGCAGAAGGCCTCGCGCCGTCTGCTCCGTGACTTTGCCGAGGTCGAACAGCTTCAGGTCAGCATCAAGGGCCCGGGAGATTTCGTCTCCCAGGCCGACCTGCGCGCCGAGGCCATCCTCCGCGAGGAACTGAGCCGTGCCCGCCCCGGCTACGCCTTCCTGATGGAAGAAAGCGGCGCTTCGGGCGGGGACAACTGGACCTGGCGCTGGATCGTCGATCCACTGGACGGCACGACCAACTTCCTGCACGGCATCCCGCACTGGGCCATCTCCATCGGCCTTCAGCGCAAGCTGCCGGACGGAACAATCGAAATGGCTGCAGCGGTTGTCTATAACCCGGCCGCTAACGAAATGTTCTGGGCCGAAAAGGGCGTCGGCGCATTCGTCAATGAACGCCGCCTCCGCGTCTCCGGCCGCCGCAATATGCTGGAAGCCGTTTTCGCAACGGGCATTCCGTTTGCGAAGGTCCCGGGCAGCAGCCGCCTGCCGTTCGCCCGCGTCCTCGGCGCCCTGATGCCTCAGGTCGCCGGGATTCGCCGCTTCGGTGCCGCTGCGCTTGATCTCGCATGGGTCGCCGCAGGCCGTTACGACGGTTACTGGGAATTCGGCATCAAGCCCTGGGACTGCGCGGCCGGCCTGCTTCTGGTCCGTGAAGCCGGTGGCTATGCGACCGATCCGGACGGAAAAGAACTCCATGACCTCCCCGATGACGTCAATGTCGTCGCCGGAAACACCAACCTTCACGGCCCCCTGCGCGCCCTTGTGCACGAGGCCCTGAACCGGAGCTGACGAAACTGCCCTCACGCCCCATTGCGGGAGTCGTGAGGCGTCGTCTAGGATCGGTCTGACATGTACAGGCCGATCCCCTTCTCCCTTCCTCTGGCGGCCTTTCTGGCCTGCCTTCCGCTGTCCGCCGCACAGGCACAGGTCACCAGTAATCTGGATGATCTGCCTCAGGCCAAAACAGCCCCCTCAGCCAAAAAAACTGCTCCCAAAACCCACCCGGCGGGCCATGTTGTCCATAAAACGGCGGAAAAGAGTCCGGCGCCCGCGACGGCCCCTGCAGCAACGCCTGTCAGGAGCGCGCCTGCCCATGCGACCGTCCCCGGCGTTCCCCCGGCACCGCCGCCGCCAGTCGTCCTGCCGCCGCCTTTCGTTCCTGTCCAGCTCCATCCGCCCGTCCCCCCGGCCGACGTGACGGCGGTCGCTGATGCCGCAAGCCATACGGCGCCCCTGCCGGATGGCGGGTTACGGGTCCTGTTCCGGTCCGGAAGCGAGGCCCTGAACGCCGAAAGCCTCAAGGCGATCCAGGACTATGGAACCGAACTGTCCCATCACCCCGAGCAGCGCGTGCTGCTGATTGCACACGCGGCATTGCCGGGCGATGATGTCTCCATGCCGCGCCGCATCGCACTGGCACGGGCGCTCGCCGTCCGCTCGATTTTCATTCACGCAGGTGTCGCCACAACCCGTCTCTATCCCCGCGCGCTCGGGCGGCCAGATGCCGGAGATACTGCGCCTGCTGACCGGCTGGATGTTGTCATCGAGACAAATCCCGTCGACACCCCCGCCCCTTCCGCAAACGGCATGCCAAAATAACATCAGGAAAGACACGCCGTGACACGTCCTACGACCTATCTTCTGCGAATGGCCGTTTTCCTTGTCGCGGTCGGCCTTCTGGCCGCGACAATGGGCACGACCCTGCTCCACGCCTTCAGCGCGAACCCTAAGCTCGACGCCATCATCCTTGGCGTGCTCCTGCTGGGGATCCTGTGGAACCTCCATGTCGTCCAGCGCCTGATGCCGGAAGTGCAATGGGTTGAGCTCCTGCGCCAGCCGCGCGCTGGTCTGGCCGCACCCAAGGCACCGCGCCTGCTCGCGCCGATGGCCAGCATGCTGGCCGCCCGCAACCGCACGGATCGCCTGACTCTTTCTACCCAGACGACACAGGCCATGCTCGACAGCCTGTCCTCGCGTCTGGATGAAAGCCGGGAAATCTCGCGTTACATGACGCAGCTGCTGATCTTTCTGGGTCTGCTGGGGACGTTCTACGGACTTCTGCTGACGGTCAGCTCGATTGCCGGCGTCATCGGCGGCATGTCCGCGGGCGGTGGGGACATGGACGTCATGTTCAACCAGCTCAAGACCGGACTGGCCGGGCCGCTCGCGGGCATGTCCACGGCGTTCTCGGGCTCGATGTTCGGTCTGGCCGGCGCACTGGTTTTGGGCTTTCTAGACCTCACGGCAGGACAGGCCCAGACCCGCTTCTTCAACGAACTGGAAGAATGGCTGGCCGGTGTGACGCGTGTCAGCGGCAACACGTCCATCGACAGCGATGGCGCTCCCGTCCCGGCCTATGTTCAGGCCCTGCTGGAACAGACCGCCGAAAATCTGGAAACACTTCAGAACGCCGTCTCCCGCAGCGAAGAGAACCGCGTTCGCGAGCTGCATATGCTCGACAGCCTTCAGGAACGCCTGCGCGGGATGACGGACCTCTTGGCCGCAAACCAGACGCTCATGACGCGCACGGCCGAAACCCAGACCGCCCTTCTGCGCCACATGGGCGATGAGGGTCCGGGTTCGCAGGGAACAGCCCTTCTGCGGATCGAGACGCATCTCAGCCGCCTGATCCAGGACATGCAGGAAGGCCGCGCCCAGACGATCGGGGAGCTTCGCAACGATCTGCGCGTTCTGGCCCGCACGATCGCGGCAGCGTCCGGCAATACGACGCCCCCTCCCGGCAGGCAGGGCTGATCCATGGCCCGGCGCAGACGCGGATCACACAACGCCCTCGATGCCTGGCCCGGCTATGTGGACGCCCTGTCCACCCTGCTGATGGTCGTGACATTCGTCCTGCTGGTGTTCGTCGTGGGACAGCAGTTCCTCTCGGTGTCGCTGGCCCGGCGTGAACATACGCTCGATGCCCTGCAAAAGCAGTTGGCTGAACTCTCGCACATGCTGTCGATGACGGAGGACAAGAACAAAACCCTGTCCTCGACCGTCGCCACGCTGTCGGACGAGAAGCAGCACAACCAGGTCCAGCTCCAGACCCTTTCGACCCAGATCGCCGCCCTGACGGGGCAGCTTCAGTCAAAGGATCAGGCTCTGGCTTCTGCCGATGACACGAGCAAGCAGCAGAACAGCAAGATCTCGGACCTTCAGGCCCAGATCGAGGAACTGACCCGCCAGCTTCAGGCGATCAGCAACGCCCTCGACATTGAAAAGAAGGCCGAACAGGGCAAGGACGCCCAGATTGCAGACCTTGGCAGCAAGCTCAATCTGGCACTGGCCGACAAGGTCAATCAGCTCAAACGCTACCGTTCGGAGTTCTTCGGACGTCTGCGGGACCTGCTGAAAGACCAGAAGGGCGTGAATGTCGTCGGAGACCGCTTCGTCTTCCAGTCGGAAATCCTGTTCCCGCAGGGGAGCGCCGATCTGACACCTGAAGGCCGCAAGGAAATCACGACCCTTGCGCATACTTTCAAGCAGGTCGCCTCGACGATCCCGACGGACCTGCCGTGGATTCTGCGCGTGGATGGCCATGCCGACCGCCAGCCGATTCACAGCGCCTTTCCCAGCAACTGGGAGCTGTCATCCGAGCGTGCCATCACCGTGGTCAAACTGCTGATTGCCGAGGGTGTGGACCCCCGTCATCTCGCAGCCACGGGCTTTGCCGACTACCAGCCTCTGGACGCCGCCAGCACACCGGCGGCCTATGCCAGAAACCGCAGGATCGAGTTCCGTCTGACGGATCGCTGATCCCTCTTCCGCCTGCCTTTTAACAAAGGCAGGCTTTTGCGCAGATCTACTGACATTTCTGCGATAATCCCTTATGTAGCAGCCATGACCGATACCCCGCTCTCCCTTATCCGCAATTTCTCGATCATCGCTCATATCGATCACGGCAAATCGACGCTGGCCGATCGCCTGATCCAGGCCTGTGGCGCGCTGACCGCGCGTGAGATGAAAAACCAGGTCCTCGATTCGATGGAGCTCGAACAGGAGCGCGGGATCACCATCAAGGCGCAGACCGTCCGTCTGACCTATCCGGCCAAGGACGGTCAGACCTACACGCTGAACCTCATGGACACGCCGGGCCATGTCGACTTCGCCTATGAAGTCAGCCGCTCGCTTGCCGCCTGTGAAGGATCGCTTCTGGTCGTGGACGCCTCGCAGGGCGTGGAAGCGCAGACGCTGGCCAACGTCTATCAGGCGCTCGACGCCAATCACGAGATCGTCCCGGTCCTGAACAAGATCGATCTGCCAGCCGCCGAACCCGAGCGCGTCCGGGCCCAGATCGAAGACGTTGTTGGGATTCCTGCCGATGACGCCGTCGAAATCAGCGCCAAGACCGGCATCAATATCGAAGGCGTGCTCGAAGCTCTCGTGCATCGCCTCCCCGCCCCCACAGGCGATGCCGAAGCCCCGCTTCAGGCCCTGCTGGTGGACAGCTGGTACGATGCCTATCTGGGCGTCATCATTCTTGTCCGCATCAAGGATGGCCGCCTCAAGCGCGGTGACCGCATCCGCATGATGCAGACCGGCGCGACCTATCATGTCGATCAGGTCGGCGTGTTCCTGCCCAAGATGCAGTCGGTCGAGAGCCTCGGCCCGGGCGAAATGGGTTACATCAACGCCGCCATCAAGACCGTCGCGGACTGCAATGTTGGCGACACCGTCACGCTCGACAAGCGCCCCGCCCCCAAGGCCCTGCCGGGCTTTAAGCCGTCCATTCCGGTGGTGTGGTGTGGCCTGTTCCCGATCGATGCCGACGATTTTGAAAAGCTGCGTGACAGCCTTGGCAAGCTGCGCCTGAACGATGCCTCGTTCCACTTCGAGGCCGAGACCTCTGCGGCGCTGGGCTTTGGTTTCCGCTGCGGCTTCCTTGGTCTGCTGCATCTGGAAATCATCCAGGAGCGTCTGTCCCGCGAGTTCAATCTCGACCTGATCGCGACCGCCCCGTCCGTGGTCTACAAGATGCATATGACGGACGGCACGTCCGAAGATCTGCACAACCCGGCTGACATGCCGGAACTCAGCAAGATCGAAACCATCGAGGAACCCTGGATCAAGGCGACCATCATGGTTCAGGACGAATATCTCGGCCCGGTCCTGACGCTCTGCTCCGAACGCCGTGGCGTCCAGATGGATCTGACCTATGTCGGCAACCGCGCCATGGCCGTCTATCGCCTGCCACTGAACGAAGTGGTGTTCGATTTCTACGATCGCCTGAAATCCATCAGCCGTGGCTATGCCTCGTTCGACTACCAGATGGACGGCTACGAAGAGAGCGACCTCGTCCGCATCTCCATCCTCGTAAACCACGAGCCGGTGGATGCCCTGTCCTTCATCTCGCACCGCACCGTCGCCGAACAGCGCGGACGCTCCATCTGCGCGAAGCTCAAGGATCTGATTCCCAAGCAGCTGTTCAAAATCGCCATTCAGGCGGCCATCGGCTCCAAGGTCATCGCCCGTGAGACAATCGGCGCGCTGTCCAAGGATGTGACGGCCAAGTGTTATGGCGGTGACATTTCCCGCAAGCGCAAGCTTCTGGACAAGCAGAAGGAAGGCAAGAAGCGCATGCGGCAGTTCGGCAAGGTCGAAATCCCCCAGAGCGCCTTCCTCGCCGCCCTGAAAATGGACTGACCCCTGCCTTATGTCGAAAAGCGCCGCCATCCTGTTCGTTCACAACGAAGTCGACACGATCGGATGGTGGCTCGCGCATCATGCGGCAATCGGTTTTTCAACGCTGATTGTCTGTGATGACCATTCGACCGACGGCACAGGCACGGTCCTCTCCAACTCGGCTACGCTTTACGACATCAGGGTTCAGTCTTCCGATACGACACTGAACGGACGACTGGAACGCCAGACCCGGTTCCACACAACGGCGCTTGAACAGGGAAAGGGCGAATTCGACTGGATGATGATCCTGGCGGCGGACGAATATCTGCATTTTGAAACCGCCCGCTCTGTCGCCGAGTTCACCGCTGGGGCCTCAACCCCCATGATTCCCGTGAACTGGTGCCTGTTCGGCTCTTCAGGCCTCAAGGCTCCCTCCCCCTTTCCACCGGTCGAGACCTTTACCCGGCATGGCCTGCTGAACCTGCCGGACCATCGTATCGTCCGGCACCTCGTCCAGCCCCGCCACATCGGCAACAGCCTGCCCGATCCATTTTCCGAATTTCAGAGAGACGCGAGCTGGTCCGAGAGCCGGATCCTGCATTTCGCCGCCAGCGACCACGAAAGCTTTCTCCGGCGAAACTCAAGCGCCACGCCTGAACAGGCCTGGCAGAACTTCGACCGCAACGACGCCGAATATACAGGCGCGATCCGCTGGCTGCCCGAAAGCCGCCGGATTGCCTCATCCATCACACAGGCCTCGCTGACGGATCTGTACTGGCGCCTCAAGGCTGCCATCACGCATGCAGACAGGGCCGTTCTGCAAAGCCTGGGCCTGACTCCGGCACAGCTTTCCGTGCCCTCCCCCCGGCAGCCGCCCCCGCAGTTCCGCTTCTGCACGCTCGGTCAGTCCAGACAGCTGATGATGGACATGCAGACCGGCTCTTTCGCATCCATCGGAGCGGGAGACGCAAATTTCGGACGCTACAACCCGCTGATCATGGTTCTGGAAGTTTCGGAAACAGATGTCTGGAACGCCTGCCTCTTCACGGAAAATCCGCTTCCCGGTCGCTACCTGCCCCTCCCCGGCTCTCCGACTCTTCTGCCGATGGTGCCGCTACATGTCATGGTCGCGGAAAATACCGTCCTCTCGCCCGTCAGCGGCGAGAAAATCCGGATCGCCATTCCCGACCATACCCTGACCGATATCGACGCCACCATGCCGCTCTACACCCGGATGACATCCTTCATGGTGCTGACGGCGGAAGGTCACGGTCTTATTGATCTTCTGCGCGGAATTGACCGGCTCGCGGCCCCAGACGCCAGCGCGCTGGGCTGCGCGATCGCAATGCTTTCACCTCAGGACGCCGAGCGCCTTGCCGAAGCCTTTCCCGGCCTCATCCCGCAGAATGTCATGCCGGCACGTGCCCTTCAGTCCTGAAGGGCGGCGCTCTTCTCGAACAGGGCGAACGTCGCGACCGCGCCATCCATGACAGCCTGCCTGCGCGCCGCATCGCTTTCGTCCAGATAACGCCCGAGCCGCTCCAGAAACGCCGGCCATTCCCCCTTCTGATGAAACGCCGACAGATAAGCCCTGGGCAGACCTTCCGCCACGCGTCCTGACAGGACCCGCCCGCCAAGCCGCGAGCCCTCCAGAACATACAGCACACCCATCGCGGTCCCGTCGCAGTCCGAAAAGTGTTCGTCCTTCACAACAGGCACGCCAAGCTCCATCTGACGCAGATCGTCTTCCAGAAGCTCCGCACGCGGGCGCCAGACGGGCAATGACGCCCCATGCCGGCTGAGATATGCCTCCGCGGCTCCGAGCACACGCGCATGAGCCGTCAGGAAGGCGCCATAGGATTTCGGATCGGCAAGATCGAAACGTGAAAAAGCCTCATCAACCGCTTCATGAGCCTCGCGGCTGACCCGGCGCAGCTCTGCAAGCGCCGTAACGCTCTGCTCCCCCGCGCGTTCCAGTGTCTCCATTCGTGCTGATCTTCCAATACGCTGTGAAACCGTTTCCGGTTCTGTCCGTAATTAGA
Source organism: uncultured Gluconobacter sp. (assembly GCA_937880175.1). Taxonomy (GTDB): domain Bacteria; phylum Pseudomonadota; class Alphaproteobacteria; order Acetobacterales; family Acetobacteraceae; genus Gluconobacter. Next base: position 48 of record CALFLO010000166.1, on the reverse strand, counting down.
GCTGTCTCTTATACACATCTGACGCTGCCGACGATACTCCTTGTGTAG
>CALFLO010000165.1 GCA_937880175.1 uncultured Gluconobacter sp. | reverse complement strand
GTGGGTAGCGGCTATCCGTTATAGCTCGGTAGCGGCTACCAGAGCCTCATGGCTATTGCCCAACGTCGCGGGTCATCTCACTCTGTGAGCGGCGAGGAGGAAGGGAGAACTGTAGAAAAGAAGGGAGAATAAGGCGCTGCCTTTCGGTCGCCCGCGCCGCAACAGGTGGGTCGCCGTCCGTCCTCCCCATGCTCGCCGGCTGCGCCGCCTGCGCGTGGGTCCGGATGACGCCGATCCTGCCGCTGCGCGGCACTGTTGCACCCCGGTCGCCCGAAAGGTCGTCGCAAGGATGTTTGAAGAATCAGAGATGGATCGAGCATCATGCGACGCTACCAGTTTCCCTATATCCCAACCCCCCGTGGCCGGCCTCCGATGCGCTGGACCGACACGCAGGAGCCTACAACCTGCCGCCGCTGTAACATGCACTGGGAGGACGGCGATCCCGCACTCACGATTGCCTGCACGGGCTGCGGTGGACCTGCGGATGAGCCGTGCCGCCGCAGATCAGGTGGCAATGAGCGTGTGTGCGCCTGTCGCGACGAAGCGGCGGTCCAGATGGAGCTGCTGACACGTTGTGAGGGACTGACCTGGGACGGTCGCCACGAAAAGCCGCTGCTGCTGCGGGAGCGCCCGATCGCCCACGCCCTGATGTGCCGCTCTGTGCGGACAGGCGCCCCGGTCAGTCGGTGGACATCATGAGCCCGGATCTCGCGTCCTATGACAGCATCATTGTCGCAGTGTCGGGAGGCAAGGATGGCACGGCCTGTCTGCTCGCCCTGCTGGAAGCCGGTGCTCCGGCCGAACGCATCGAGCTCTGGCACCACGATGTGGACGGGGAGGGGGGATCCTTCATGGACTGGCCCTCCACTGCTCCGTATGTCGAAGCCCTGGCTCGCGACTTCGGACTGCCACTCTATCGGTCCTGGCGAGAGGGTGGCTTCGAGCGCGAGATGCTGCGCCACGATATGCCGACCGCGCCCGTGGTCTTCGAGACCCCGGAGGGGCGCGTCGTCGCCGGCGGGGAGGGCCAGAACGGAACCCGGCTGCGCTTTCCCCAGGTCTCGGCCAGCCTCTCCGTGCGCTGGTGTTCGGCAAGCCTCAAAGTCGACGTAGCCGATCGTGCCGTTCGCGGACAGGACCGGTTCCTCAACCGCCGTACCCTGGTCGTGACAGGCGAGCGTGCTGAAGAGAGTCCCGCACGGGCTCGATATGCGGCCTTTGAGCCTCACCGTACCGACACGAGAAACGGGACGCGTCGTCGTCGCCATGTCGATCACTGGAGGCCGGTACATCAGTGGTCCGAAGCAGAGGTCTGGGCGATCCTGGAGCGCTGGCGCGTCATGCCAGCCTATCCATATCAGGTTGGATTTTCGCGCCTGTCCTGCGCGTTCTGCATCTTCGGCAATGCAGACCAGTTCGCCACCCTGAAATGGATGGATGCGAACCGGTTTGCGAAACTGGTTGGATATGAAAAAGACTTCGGCTGCACGATCAAACGTGACAGGGGGCTCGCGCAGCTGTCGTCCGAAGGGACGGTTTATGAAGCGGCCCGGTCGCGGCCCGATCTGGTCGCAGCCTGCCTGTCAGACCGCCCGTTACAGACGGTTCTGACAGAAAACTGGACTCTCCCGGCCGGTGCCTTCGGTAACGGAGGAGGGCCCCTCTAGTTTCAGGCGCGGGCCGGACGGCCCCGCCGTTTTTCGGGGAGCTTCTTTACCGGAGGGAGGTCTTCTTCCTGAGGCGCAGAAGCGCGGGTTCTGGAGCCCAGGCCGATTTCCCGGGCAAGAGCTGCGCGCTGTGCGGAATAGCCGGGAGCGACCATCGGATACTCCGGGGGCAGACCCCAGCGGGCGCGGTATTCATCAGGCGTCATGTTGTACGCCGTTTTGAGATGACGACGGAGCATCTTCAGCTTTTTCCCGTCTTCCAGACAGATGATGTAGTCCGGGAAAACCGACTTCTTCGGATTGACCACGGGAACTGGCGCCTCTTCGGCCGCAGCCTCGGAGACCGCCGGAACGGTCAGGGCCGTGTGGACGGAACGGATCAGGCCCGGGAGCCCATCGGGCGCGACATCGTTTCTTGAGAGATAGGCGGCCACGATTTCGGCCGTCAGGGAACGCAGGTCAGAGTGAGGGGGCTCTGTGGCGGGTGTCAGGTCAGTCATGAAATCCCTCAGTGTAATGATGGTGAGCTGTAAATCGTTTCTGTGAACGGTGACTGCAAGTCAGCCACGACAATACATTACTCCGGTTAACAGCGTCTTCACACTTGCCGCATGGTTTTTT
>CALFLO010000164.1 GCA_937880175.1 uncultured Gluconobacter sp. | reverse complement strand
CGAAGGACCGTCGTCACATACTCTCGCCATGATACGCGACGGCAAGCTCGATGTGACCTTCGTCATCAATGTCGCCGATGTGCCTGATTGCCATAGCCGGCATCTCTGGAGCGAGGCGTTGGTGATCGCTCTTCCTGCCGCGCATCCGCTTGCAGCTCTGGAATCTCTCGCCTGGGCAGATATCGTCACGGAAAACTTCCTTGTCCGGTCAGGTGGCGCCGGGCCGCAGGTCTTCGAGCATATCGTCCGGCGCGTGGCCGAGCATGGGCGATCACCGCGCCTCCAGCGGCGCGATGTCGGACGGGACACGTTGATGCACATGGTCGCGGCAGGAGAGGGGGTCACGCTGACCCATGAGGCAGGGAGCCATGTGCCATTCCCCGGCATCGTCTTCCGCCCGATCGACGACGAGAAGGAACACGCCCGGTTCAGCGCGGTCTGGTCGCCTCAGAACCGCAGCCCTGCACTACGGAATCTTCTGGATCTCGCCACGCACATGAGTCGCCTGGATGGTTTGACCACGCAGGCTCGAACCGTGCCATCATCGTTTCCAGTCAAGATACCGGGACATCACGAAACAGGCGGTGCACCTTTATGAAGCGCCGGCCTGTCGAAACAGTCTGTTATCAGGAGGAAAATCCCCATGACCCTCGAAACCTTCCGTCATATCTACGGCCTTGATGGCAGCCCGTCACCGCTCGACCGGTCGGTGCTGATCCTGATCGACATCCAACGCGAATATCGCGACGGGCGGGTGCCGCTCGCCAATGTCGATGCGGCGGCGGATGAGGCCGGGCGGCTGCTTGACCTTGCGCGGCGTAAGGGCGTGCCGGTCATCCATATCGCCCATGACGCAGGACCAGGCGCTCCCGCCTTCGCCAGCGATGGACCGTATCGCGATTTCCTGCCGCAGGTGACGCCCCGCGAAGGGGAGACGGTTCTGTTCAAGAGTCACGCCAATGCGTTTCTCGGTACCGGCCTGGCCGATCGTATTCAGGAGACGGGCCGGAACGAGATCATCATCGCGGGGGATACGGTAGGTGTCTGCGTATCCACCACCGCCCGCGCGGCGGCGGAGGAATACGGCCTGCGCGTGACCCTGGTGGCGGACGCCATTGCCGCACGCGATGTCGCCGATCCGCTGGGCGGGACGATCGCGGCCGAGACCATGCGTCGTGTCGCCCTGGCCGAGCTGGCGGATATGTTCGCCGTTGTCGTAAAGGATAGCAGTGCGTGGAAGGAGTGAGGATGTCTTTTTCCCTCAGCCGGTCAGCGCGGGCTGGCCGGGACAGGTTTCAATAACGTACCTGGTTCCACGTCCAGTGCCTCTGCAATCTTGCCCAGGATCGTAACGCTTGCCGACACGTCCGCGCGTTCGATCGCCCCGACATAGCGGGTGCTCAGGCCGGCGCGATCGGCCAGCTCTTCTTGCGTCATGTCCCTGTCATGACGCATCCGACGCAGGTTGACCGCCATGACCTCCTTGAGGTCCATGCCATCATCGAGACCTGTGTCGGAACGATCGTTCCAGGAATGATCATTCCTATTCGTCCCGGCCTGTGGTATTCTCGCCCTCTGGCGGGGGCTTTTCTGCGCCAGGTGCAAGACGAACGAGAAGATCAGCGCAGGAAACGCCAAGGGCGGCTGTTATGTCCACGAATTCGATGACATCGATTCGGCGCTCGCCGTTCTCATATTTGGCGACGAAGGATTGTGGCTTGTTGAGTGCGGCCGCCAGTTCCGCCTGCGTCATACCCCCGGTCTTGCGCGCTTCTGTAAGGAGCGATTGCAGCAAAAGCTGCCGGGGTGTGCGCAGGGATTTCTTCACGCGGAACAGCTCTCCGACGGGCAGGGGAGCCGTTCCGATAATCCTGATTTAGGATTATCCCATTTTAGGATATTATTGACTGCAATCCTGCTGGAGGGCTGTCGGATGACAGCAAGACCCGAACTGGACCCCGATGTCGATGACCTGGCCCCGACCGTGCCGGAGATCACGACCTATGACGAAGTGCGTTTCATCACCTATCTTCGTCTGCTCGACGCCGAGGCGGATCGGGCCGACTGGGCGGAGGTGGCGCGGATCGTGCTACATCGTGATCCGGCGGACGCCGAACGTACGCGCACCTGCTGGGAAAGCCATCTTGCCCGTGCGCGGTGGATGACGAAGATAGGTTACCGGAAGATTCTCGAACAGGCGGTGATCGACGCCCGCGCAACCCGGCACTGACCGTCCTTTTTCTACGCCATGGTATCCGGCGGTACGATCGTCCCTCATTATATATTGCCTGCCGCTGGGTCGCCCCTTCTCTGATCGGTTTCATTCCCCAAGCCGATTGGAGCCCCGATGTCCGGAAGCCGTGTCCTGTGGGGGCAGGTTGCCCTTGTTCTGCTGATCGTGTTCGTCGCCATCTGGAGTGCCACGGAATGGACAGCCTGGCGTCTCGGCTTTCAGCCCCAGCTTGGCGCTCCCTGGTTTATGGTGGCGGGCTGGCCGTTCTACGATCCGCCGGCCTTCTTCTGGTGGTGGTATTTCTACGACGCCTACGCGCCGTCGATTTTCGTGACGGGCGGATATATCGCGTCGTCCGGTGGAATTATCGGCAGCGTCGTTGCCATCGGCCTGTCCATCCTTCGGGCGTGGGAGGCCCGCAACGTCGCCACGTATGGCTCAGCCCGCTGGGCTGACGTTGGCGAGGTGACGGAAGCCGGGCTGCTCGACCCTGACGGTGTGGTGCTGGGCCGATGGGATCGGGACTATCTCCGGCATAATGGTCCAGAGCATGTTCTGTGCTTTGCGCCGACCCGTTCGGGCAAAGGTGTCGGGCTGGTCGTGCCCACGCTGCTGACATGGCCGGGCTCGGCCATCGTCCATGACATCAAGGGCGAGAACTGGGGGTTGACCGCCGGATTTCGTGCGCGCCACGGGCGTGTGTTGCTGTTCGACCCGACCGATCCGGCGTCCTCGCCCTACAATCCGCTGTTGGAGGTCCGGCGTGGCGACAGGGAGGTACGCGACGTCCAGAACATCGCCGATATCCTCGTTGATCCCGAAGGCGCGCTGGACCGGCGCAACCATTGGGAAAAGACCTCGCATTCCCTACTGGTCGGCGCGATTCTGCATGTCCTCTATGCGGAACCGGACAAGACGCTGGCCGGTGTCGCCAATTTTCTGTCCGATCCGAAGCGACCGGTGGAGGCGACGCTACGCGCCATGATGTCCACGCCGCATCTCGACAAGGCGGGCGTGCATCCCGTCATCGCCTCCTCGGCGCGTGAGCTGCTGAACAAGAGCGACAACGAGCGGTCGGGAGTGCTGTCCACCGCCATGTCGTTCCTGGGCCTCTATCGCGATCCGGTGGTTGCCAAGGTTACGGCGCGATGCGACTGGCGCATCGCGGATCTCGTGTCCGGCCATCAGCCCGCCAGTCTCTACCTTGTTGTGCCGCCATCCGACATCGCTCGCACCAAGCCGCTGATCCGCCTGATCCTGAACCAGATTGGCAGGCGGCTGACTGAGGATCTGCACGTCTCCGCCCATCGGCACCGGTTGCTGCTGATGCTCGACGAGTTTCCCGCCCTCGGCCGGCTGGATTTCTTTGAGAGTGCGCTGGCCTTCATGGCGGGGTATGGGATCAAATCCTTCCTGATCGCGCAGAGCCTCAACCAGATCGAGAAAGCCTATGGTGCGAACAACAGTATTCTCGACAACTGCCATGTCCGTGTTGCCTTCGCCACCAACGACGAACGCACTGCCAGGCGGGTGTCGGACGCGCTCGGCACCGCGACCGAGATGCGTGATTCCACCAATTATGCCGGCCATCGCCTGTCACCCTGGCTCGGGCATCTCATGGTGTCGCGGCAGGAGACGGCACGACCTCTCCTCACGCCCGGAGAGGTGATGCAGTTCCCACCGACCGATGAACTGCTGCTGGTCGCGGGCGTTGCCCCCATTCGTGCCAAGAAGGCGCGCTATTACGAGGACGTGCGGTTCATGGAGCGTGTCCTGCCGCCCCCGGCCACCGGAACGCAACGCCCGTCCGCGCCTCCGTCCGATGATTGGTCGGCGCTGGAGACATGGGCTCCATCAGGAGAGCCGGCTCCGGATGGCAGCGCGGGCGCTGATGGTGATCCCGCCAATGCCGGTATCCGCCGCGAACCGGAATTGCCGGAGCATGAGGACGTTGTGCCATCCGAACATTCGGGCGTGCAGGAGTTCGATGTGCTCGACGACGAGCCGGATGTCGATGCCGCCAGAGCGCGCACCATACGTCAGCAGGCTCGTTCCGTTGCCCGTCAGGCGACGATGGACCCTGCCGACGGCTTTGCTCTGTGAGAATGCCCATGCCGAGCAAGACGCGAATGAATGTGTATTTCGAGCCGGAGCTTCTGAAGCAGATCGAAGCGCTGGCGTTGCGGCGCAACGTCTCAAAGTCGGCAGTGATTGAGGCCGCTGTCGCCTCCTTTCTCTCGGCCGACGCCTCGGAGAGGCTGGAAGCGGTGTTCGCCCGTCGCATGGACAGGATCGATCGCCAGATCGCCGGGATGGACGAAGATATCGCCATTATGGGCGAGACGCTGGCACTGTTCATCCGTTTCTGGCTGACCGTCACTCCGCCACTACCTGACAGTGCCCAGGCATCGGCTAAGGCTAAGGGCGTCGAACGGTTCGAGGGTTTCCTGCAATCTCTCGGGCGGAAACTGGCGACAGGAGATCGGTTTCTAAGAGAGTTATCGCGTGATATAGACAATGGGGAGGAACTGCATGAAGCTTACGGGCTAGATAGTCCCATATTGTCAAGGAAGTGATTAATGGCCAAAAGAATCAGTATAATTAATTTCAAAGGCGGTGTCGGAAAAACTACATTATCATTTAATTTGGCGGCCGGTCTAGCTAGATACCATAGAAGCAGAGTTCTTTTAGTTGATGTAGATCATCAAAGTAGTCTATCTATTGTCTCGATGTCGGCACCGGTCTGGTCTGCAAATGTTGCTGCTCGTCGAACAGTAAATGAGATATTTAGAACATTTGTCGGGCAAGGTATCCATATGCCCAATGGGCATATAATAGAGCAGCAAGCTGTAAAAAATTCTCCAAATTATAATTCTCTAGATATACTTCCTGCCAGTCTTGAATTGGATGATATCGAGATAGATTTGACGGCATCTCACCAAGGCAATGCTATTCATTCCGAGTGGAATAAGAGGACTCTAATCTGTCAGTGGCTAGAGATGGCAAATATTGATGCTAACTATGATTATATTATTTTTGACTGTCCTCCAGCCACAAAAATTGTATCGCAAAACGCTATAGCCGCTAGTCATGGATATATATTGCCGGTAGTCCCAGAGGCTGTAATGGAGCGTGGTGCGCCTCACCTAGTGAATATGATTCAACATGGAATTGATGCGCGTCTTAATGCGCTGTCTGCAATGGGGGCGCCTCGCTCAATGTATGTTCCAACGACTCAATTGGTTGCGTTGGCAATTACGCGTATCAGGACGCATGGACCAGCGGCTTCTGGCTATACCAATGATCACACGCTTCATCTGTCCTCATTGCAACGACAGTGGGGGACATATTTGGTGCAACCTTATATTGAGGAAGGCGTCGGAGTTTCCGAATGCCTGGCAGGGGGTACGCCGGTTTATGACCATCCCTATAGCCAAAACGTAGGTGGTAGACAGCTTGACGATATGTACCGCAATCTGACAAACGTTCTTAAAGCTCGGATCGATCTTCTATGAACAAAAAAACACCATCACCAAAGGTGACTTCAGAATCCGATTTGCTTTCGGATTTGGAGCTTGCTCGCTTTTTGATGAAGATGGCAGGACTGTATGACGACAAGGTATCTGGAAATGCAAGGTTGTCTGCATCATTGCGAAATTTGGCATATAGCTTAAAAAATAAGGTAAAAACTCAATCTTCAAAAGAAGAGGTGCGACGGGACAATAATTTTCATTACCATTATGATCGTGAAATATTATCTAAAATTCCTCTAAGCGAGGTTTCAGACACTATCTCGAATCATAGTGTGACAAAGAAGCATCTTGTTGATTTGGGGCATTTTAGATTTGGTATACCTGTGGCGTCATTAAAAAAATTAACGATTGATGGTATTAAGAAGGTAATAAAATCTTCATGTGACCACGAGTTATCTATAAAAACGATAGAGAGTGAAGCTTCTTCTTCCGGGAAGAGTAGATTAACCTAATAAATAGCATTAATCACTTAGGTATTTACATATATTTTTAATTATCAAGTGAAAGTGTCGTGTTGAGAGATGGCTTTGGCGTGGGCATTGAATGCGCCATCTTTCAATCTCGCCGATAACCGCCGTTTCTTCTCTATTCCCGCACTTCTTCAGATGCTTATTGAAGCTCGTTAAAATTCGGTTCTTTTAATCATCCCCGTATGGGGGCCATCTGTTCCGGTCCCGTTCGAAAGGGGATCAGATGGCGCTTTCGCACCATAATTTGGAAGGCCAGGCACGCAGTATCTCGATGCTGCGTACGGCCACGGGGCCTGCGATCGCCGGTTACCTTGCCGATCCTTCCGTGGTCGAAGTGATGCTCAACCCGGATGGGCGGCTGTGGATCGACCGCCTGTCCGAAGGGCTGTCCGACACGGGTGACAGGATTACACCCGCCGATGCCGAGCGCATCGTACGTCTGGTCGCGCACCATGTTGGCGCCGAGGTGCATGAGGCAGCGCCGCGTGTTTCGGCGGAACTGCCAACCGGGGAACGGTTCGAGGGACTGCTGCCTCCCGTGGTGACGGCTCCGTGCTTCGCCATCC
>CALFLO010000163.1 GCA_937880175.1 uncultured Gluconobacter sp. | reverse complement strand
AGATAAAATCTCTCTCTATGGTCTCTCTCTTTTTTCGGTGGAAAACTGCGGTTTTTACGCCAAGAAGGGGGCAATTATGCACGGCATAAACGTGCGGCATTGGAGAACCGGGCAAGAAGGTATTTGCTCAGGAAGGGGGAGCAAATGGGACGATCAGCGCCCCCGTCCCCGACTATTCTCCCGTGAGCGATTCCGGCCGATTTCTCTGGCCCGTTCCCGTTGAACCTCAACCGCCTGTTCTTGGAGTTTCTGGCGTAGTTGCTGGGCCAGTTTCACGCAGCCCTCGATAACCTTCTCCCGATACTGGGTCGGAATATCCCTTAGAGCCTTCACAAGAGGCTCCAGACGGCTCTGAAGCTGTTTCAGGCTCTCTCTATCCGCTTTGGCCTGTTTGGTCGCTGTACGGGCAACTGTGGCGCTCTGAATGGCGGGTTCATAATGCTGCTGGACTGTCTGGCTGATGCGCTTTGCCACCTGCTCGGAATCTTCCACAACACTGGTGAAAATGCCCTTTTTGAGCACTTGCGGCTTCAGGTCGGCAGGGGTGAGGTTTTTGTGCTCCGGTGCGTCCCGTTCCAGTGCCCCGTAGTAGGTTTTCAGCTTGGTATGGGTGGCCTTGCTTCCCTCGATGCCGCGTTCCAGTCCGACAGGGCGCCCCACAACTCGCGCAAAGTCGGTCTGCATCTCGTTCAGGGCTTTGGCTCCCCCAAGGAACCGGCGGCAATTCAGGCGGCCTGTATCGGGGTCTTTTGGCACCACGTAAGCCGACAGGTGCGGAGTTTTTTCGTCCCGGTGAATGATGGCAGCGATCACGTTGTCCTTGCCGTGCCGCTCCTGAATCCAGCGCAACGCCTCGTTCAGATACGCCTCCTGGTCAGCATCCCGGTTCTCGAATGCACCAGGTGAGGATGTGACCAAGTATTCGATGCACTGGACGGCGTTCTTGCGGATCTTCTCAGGGAGCGCCTTCTCGAACGCGGCCATGCCCTGTTTGACGTTCTGCGGCCCGATCAGGTCATTGTCTGGCGTTCTCGTGGCGTCAGCGTTTGGCGTATCCTGCTCTCGGTAGGCGTGCTTCATGGACGCCCTGACGGACTTGGGCGATTTGAGTTTCTGAACCCGAAGAATGGCGAATTTTGACATGGTGTTTCAGCCCCCTTTCTTCAAAAGGTGGACTTACTACACAATTTGCAAGCAAATTGTCGTAAGCGGGGCGGGGGGAAGCCCCCATCCCTCGACCCTTCCCCATCAAATGCCGGGGGTGATTTTGGCCTTTTCGATCACGGCCAAGGCGTGAGCCAAAGCCACCAGATCACCATCGGCCAGCGCCATTTTCAGCAGCTCTTTTTGCACCAATGGGTCACGAGCTGCTTTCACGCTATCGAATGGTAATAACATTGGGTGCTTACTTACCAATTCGGCAATTGAGCGGAAAGATCTTCAATCAAGGCGCTTTTGATACACAATCCCAGATTTATCATGTGCTTAACCTTGGCGACTGGCGCGAGCCTTGTAGGCACCGGTTCTGCCATGATCTGACCATTTATTGTTTCGGTGTGACCAGCATAAAGAATACCAATCAAGGCGAACCGCGTACCCATAGCTAACCCATTTTGGGTTGACCACGACCCCTCATTCATCACGAAAATCGGAGAACCAGAGGAACCCCCATATACGGCGATATCAACCAGAAATTCCTGCTTACCTTGATAATTTGCTGTATATGGTGTCGAAGTAATTCCTCTGCGTATTATTGGAAAGTTGTTTGTAGTATCGACTAATCCGGTCGGGTAACCTACCATTATTACGTCTTCCAACGCGCTAAAATCACCGATCATTTGCGCAGAAGGTAAATTCGACTTTTCAAGACATTTTACGAAAGGCTGCCAACCTTCATTATTTATGGCAAAATTCATTATCGGAAAAATCATGATCCCAGCTAGGTCAACATCAGGGTCGGGATGACGTATGATCTGAACTTGCTGCGAAGGAAACGCAATTATCCGCCCAGAGCCCGGGACCGGGGTCTCATTATTATCCGTCGTCACATGAAAAGTGAGGCCTATCGTAACGGCACCGTCCACAACGTGCTTGTTTGTTACGAGTAACGGCGCTGTTTTTTCATCCTTAGTGAAAGAATATAAAAAACCAGTTCCGGCACCTGTCCAGTTTGTCGTTTGATTTTCAGATGTAAGAATTCGCACAGTAATGTAACGAATTTGGTCTGATATTCTACCGTTTTTCATTTTATTAAAACTTACTTTCCGCCATGTATAATTTCGAATTTTGCACCGGGCTTCGGAATGAGCGCTAATTCTTCTTGCGTAGCACGGCTGCCGACTTCTGCCACATGGCGGTTCATGTAGTAGCGGACGAGACCCGGCCCCCGCATACCGGCTACCTTTTCGCGCTCGGAAAAAATCGCGCCGAACTTCACCAGTTCTCTCATAATTTCGCTGACATGATCGGCTCTTATTCCAACAGCCTCTGCGATTTCTTCGCGGGTCAGCATGATCTGGCCGGTGTGTGGGAACAGGTGATCGAACAGGAGCGTCCAGACGTCCACGGCCTTCATGGGGCGCTTACTGTTCTTCATCAGCCACAGGG
>CALFLO010000162.1 GCA_937880175.1 uncultured Gluconobacter sp. | reverse complement strand
ACTGTTCGTCCGAACTGTCGGTATCACCCGGGCCACCATGAGGATCGGCCTTGCCAACATTGTCTATAATATGCGCCGCTTCCTCTTCCTCGAGAGGTTGAACGCAAGCGCGTAGCCATCCCACTGGCGATGGGCCGGGATCTGCTCAAAACGCAGAGCGAAAGTCACCCCGGAAACCCTCAATCAAATCGCCAAAAGCCTGAAATCGCTAGCCAAGCGCATCAACCAACGGTTCTTCGATCCCTCCAATCGCCAATGCCGTCCTCAAAACCGGCCTGCCATGGCGCATTCGCTCCGCCGCTTAAACACAGTTGCTAGAGGTAGACTCTACTGCCCATTCGCCGATGTGTATTCCGGACGGTAGAGCTTGGACTCAATCCAGTCCACGATGTCTTCGGGTTCAGGGACCTGAGCCAGGCCCGACTTGAAGATTTGACGCGCGATTTTGATGGCCGTGTTGATCTCCACACGTAAGACATCTTTTTGCGGCGGAAAAAGCAGACCGTGGGCACGTTGTTCTGCTGTGACTTGTTCGGCGGTTGCCTTGGCCGCCTCGAGAAAGACCTCGTCGGTGATGCGTCGTGCCTGTGTTGCCCAGACAGCCAGTGCCACGGCGGGGAAGATGTAAAAATTATTGGCCTGGCCGGGGGTTAGCGTCTTGCCATTCAAAGTAACATCATCGAACTGGACACCAGCAGCGAAGAGCGCTCGGCCGTCGGTCCAGCGATAGGCCTGTTCGGCAGTGCATTCCGCCTTGTCGGTGGGATTGGAAAGCGCGAAAATAACGGGCTTGTCGTTGATGCTTGCCATGGTGCGGACGACTTCTTCGGTGAAGCCACCCGCGTTGGTACTGACGCCGATCAGGACAGTGGGCTTAATAGATTTGACGGCTTCTGCAAGATCTTTTGTCGCTGCATGGGAGTGAGCGAACACTTTTTGCGAAGGATTAAGATCCTGCCGCGAAGGTTCGATCAGTCCGTTGATATCCATCATGGAAATGCGGGCGCGGGCATCAGTTTCAGAAAGGCCTTCGTCCTGTAGCGCACTCACGATCATATTCGCGATGCCGATCCCAGCAGAACCTGCGCCGTAGAACAGGATACGTTGTTCTTTCAGCGCCTCACCCTTGATCGATAAGGCTGTGTCGAGGCCCGCGATCGTAATGGCCGCAGTCCCCTGAATGTCGTCATTATAGCAAAGGATCTTGTCACGGTATCGCGCCAGTAGGCGGATAGCATCGTCTCCTTTCCAGTCTTCAAAATGCAGGCAGCAATGAGGATAAAGCTCTTGAATGGCTGCGACGAGTTCATCAACGAATGCGTCGAGTTCGTCTGACGATGGGGGTGCCTGCCGCAAACCGAGATAGAGTGGATCGTCAATCAATTTCTGATTGGTCGTACCGATATCCAGCAACATCGGCATCAGGCCCTGAGGTGGGATGGCGGCGCAGGCTGTATAGAGTTGCAGCTTGCCCACCGGAATGCCCATGCCGTTGGCGCCAATATCTCCGAGCCCGAGAATACGACCGCCGGAACTGACGCAAATGAAGCGCACATCTTTTTCGGGCCAGTTGGCGAGAATCTCTTTCACATGCCCTTTGTGACGCAACGAAAGATACAGGCCTTGTGGTCTCTCAAAGAGACGATTGTACTGAAGGCAGGCATCAGCGATCGTCGGATCGTAAACAATCGGAAGAAAGCGTTTCGGATCGGACATCACAACCTTGAAGAACAGTGTTTCGTTACGCTGTGACAAGCCGTTCAGATGCAAGAAGCGCTCGAGATCGTTGCTCTTGCTGTCCAGCTGCCACAGGACGCGCTCCATCTGCCGATCAAGAGTTTCGACGGCGTCAGGTAGGAGGCCGAGCGTACCATTCTTGTGCCGCTCCTCATTCGTGAAGGCGGTTTCGCGGTTGTGAACCGCATCCAGAAGGGGAGGGAGTGAAGATGCAGTGCGATCGGACGTCATGTCTGTCTCCATTCATTGATGAACAGACAATGGATGTGCGTTGATGGTGCTGGTAGTCGCATAAAAGGCATTGTATCTGTGTATAAAATGCAAAGATGGCCCCTCAATGCACGATGACGCCGGTGACCTGAGATTTTTCGTACTCCTCGTTGAAGCGGGAAATCTGACTGCCGTCGCACGTCATCTCAACGTTTCGGCAGGAGCTTCCAGTCGAAGACTGGCTCGGATGGAGGAGCGGCTTGGCGTACGGCTGGTCACAAGGACATCAAGACGCTTCGACCTGACGGACGAGGGACAGACGTTTTATGAGCGTGCTGCAGAGATCATGACTGATATTGAAGCAGCCGAAGCCGAGATCTCCGCCAATCAAAAAGAGCTTCGTGGTGTTCTGAGGATTGGAGCACCACTTGAACTGGGACGTCGCCGTTTGGCTGATTTTGTCAGCGAATTCGCCGATCGTTTCCCGAAGCTGCGCGTCCATCTTCTTCTGTCGGATGAAGGGCTGGATGTTGTTAATAGTCGCCTTGACCTGGCCATTCGGATTGGCATGCCGAATGAAACGGGGGTTGTTGCGACAAAAATCATGAGCAGTGAACGAGTCATCTGCGCTGCTCCAGCCTATCTTAAGAAATTTGGCATGCCTGCCACTCCTGCCGAATTAAATCGGCATCGCTGTATTTGCCTGATGCGTGGGCATGAGCTGGGAATGCTCGACCGATGGCGGCTGTCTCGTGAAGGAGAAGATCAGGTCGTTGAGGTAACGCCGCATCTATCGACGACGAGCGGCGAAGTGGTGCATGATTGGGCACTCAAGGGTAAAGGCATCGTGTTCAAAGTCTTGTGGGACGTCGGCGACGACCTGCAATGCGGCAGGTTGGTCCGTCTTTTACCGGAGTACCAAGGGGAGACGATCGGATTGTTTGCAACGATGCCAAGTCGACGTAACGTGCCTCTGCGCGTTCGAACTTTTCTCGACAATTTAAGAGATTTTCTGGCGCATCGACCGTCATGGCATTAGTGAAAATAATTAATATGTATGATCGGATTTTTGTAATTATTAATAGAAATTACGGATAATATACTCAATATTATATTCTAATTATTGCTTCCTATAGCCAGAAGAATTTGATGGAAATTGGCGCTTGGTCCAGTCAATTCCGTTTCAAGGGTGGCAAGCGAGATGCTGGCTCGAGGTGAGGGGCCGGAGATGGGATGGAATGTTGCGCCATCAGCATGAATTTGTCGTAGGTAAGCCGGAACGACTGCTACACCCAGTCCCGCCGCAACCATTGGAATTGTTGCGGTGATCTGAGGGGCTGCTTGTCCGAAACGCGGAGTAAAGCCGCCTTGTTGACAGGCTGAGATAATAGCATCGTAGAAACCGGGGCCGAGTGAGCGATCAAAAATAAGAAATGGTTCTTTGGCGACGTCGATTAATTTGAGCGTGTGGCGCTTGGAAAGTGGATGGCCTTTTGGAATGGCGATCAGGGTTGGTTCATCAAAGAGAGGATGGAGTACGATTTCCGGATCTGGCGCTGGCGGGCGTACAATGGCGAGATCGACCCGGCGCTCTCGTAAAGCCTCACAGAGAGCGGGAGTGTTACTCTCTTCGAGTGTGATTACAATATCGGGCCACTGCTCTCGAAATGCTCGTATGGCTTTAGGTATTAGAGGTAACAGCGCGACGGCTCCAGCCATCCCTATTCTAAGACGCCCTTGTTCGCCAAGAGATAATCCTTTGGCCAGAAGGTGAAATTGATGTTCAAGGCGCAGAATTGTCTGGGCTTTTTCAAAAAGCTGCTCCCCAAAATCCGTCAAGACAGCTCCACGTCTAGACCGGATAAAGAGTTGCACTCCTAGCTCTGTTTCTAGGGATTTAATCTGCTGGCTGAGAGGGGGCTGCTCGATATGGAGCACCTCTGCGGCTTTTGTGAAGCTGCCATGCTCTGCGATGGCCACGAAATAGCGTAGATGGCGAAGATCCATGTATCCATATGATATACATATGACAATCAGTCAAAATATATATTGGACGTTTAAAAGAGGGGCATCCATCTTGGGGGAAGAATTTTTATTGGAGATACTGAGTTATGGCTTTCACTGTTGGGCATTATCTCGCTGAACGGCTGACACAAATCGGTCTGAAGCATCATTTTGCTGTTGCTGGTGACTATAATCTGATTCTGCTTGATCAACTGATTGAGCATGGCGGTATGAAGCAGATCTATGACTGCAATGAGTTGAATTGCAGCTTCGCGGCGGAAGGTTATGCGCGCGAAAATGGTGCTGCTGCTGCTGTGGTGACGTTTAGTGTCGGTGCAATTTCAGCAATGAATGGCCTGGGTGGGGCTTATGCTGAAAATCTTCCCGTCATTCTGATTTCTGGTGCGCCGAACTCTAATGATCATGGGTCGGGCCATGTCCTGCACCACACGATCGGCACGACAGATTATAATTATCAAATGGAGATGGTGAAGCACGTTACGTGTGCGGCTGAGAGCATCACCTCGGCAGACACTGCACCTGCAAAAATCGATCACGTCATTCGGACCGCACTGCGCGAAAAAAAGCCCGCTTATTTAGAAATTGCTTGTAACGTTGCGAGCCAGCCTTGTGTGCGCCCAGGTCCGGTTTCGTCGCTTCTGTCTCACCTGAAGGCAGACGAAGTCAGCCTCAAAGCTGCGCTCGAAGAAAGTCTCGCGTTTCTTGAAAAAGCCCAGAATGTTGTCATTCTTGTCGGGAGCAAGCTGCGCTCTTGTGAGGCGCTGACTGAAACAGTGGCTCTTGCAGACAAGCTCGGTTGTGCCGTGACTGTTATGGCTGCGGCCAAGAGCTTCTTCTCTGAGGCGCATCCGGGTTTCCGCGGAGTTTATTGGGGGGAGGTCAGCAGCCCTGGCGTTGAAGATGTCATCAAGAGCGCTGACGCTGTTATCACTCTGGCCCCGGTCTGGAATGATTATTCGACTGTCGGTTGGCGGGATTCCGTGCGTGGAGAGCATGTGCTTGAAGTGGACCCGGGTCGTGTCACGGTGAGCGGTAAGACTTTTGAAGGTTTCCGTTTGAAGGAATTTGTGGCTGCTCTGACAGAGCGGGTGTCCAGTAAGCCTGCCTCTCTGGTGAAGCCGTATACTCCCGTTGCGTTGCCAGTTGCTGACGCTGCCAAGCCGCTCACTAATGATGAGATGACCCGTCAGATCAATGCGTTGGTCGATGGAAACACGACGTTATACGCCGAGACTGGTGATTCCTGGTTCAATGCAACGCGTATGCATCTGCCTGAGGGTGCCAAAGTTGAGTCGGAAATGCAGTGGGGACATATCGGTTGGTCTGTGCCGTCCATTTTCGGTAATGCCCTGGCTGCTCCTGAGCGTCAGCATGTTCTGATGGTTGGTGATGGCTCGTTCCAGCTGACGGCACAGGAAGTGGCGCAAATGGTTCGCTATGAACTGCCGGTTATCATCTTCCTCATCAATAATTTTGGTTACGTCATTGAGATCAAAATTCATGATGGCCCCTATAATTATATCCAGAACTGGGACTATGCCGCTCTGATGCAGGTCTTCAACCAGGGTGTTCCGGGCGTAGAAAGTGGTAAATACGGACTGGGCCTGCACGCTACGACAGGTGAAGAACTGGCTGATGCCATTGAAAAGGCAAAGAAAAATACTCGTGGACCAACATTGATCGAATGTAAGCTTGATCAGACAGATTGCACCGAAACGCTCGTGCAGTGGGGCAAATTTGTTGCAGCAGCCAATTCCCGTAAGCCTGCCTGAAAATAAGTAATTTTATTCGTGCATGTGCCTTCTTTTAAAAACAGGAAGGTACATGCACAAACATGTCTAGGAGAATAAATAACAGATCGTTTTAAAATAAAAATTTATGACGAAAAATACAAGAATGGGAGTATATATTATATTTAGTTAAGAAATTCTATTTTGTGAAGTGAGTGTTTCTTATGCACATATCACGCTCTACCAGCCCTCGGATCGGAAGGCGCGGGTTGCTTTTGGGTATGTCGTCTCTCAGTGCCCTCTTTTGTGTTCAAACATCTCGCGCTGCGCCATTGCGTGGTGGAATGTTGCGTTCCGGAATGCTGCATCAGAAGTTCATGTCGGTCTCATCTCTTTTGGTGCCGCATAAGCTCAATGAAACTATCGGAATGAGAACAGCAGATGCAATGATCGCGACTGTTCCTGATTTTCCTGAACATTTAGAGCAGCTAGCATCGTTCATTGAGGCTAAAAAGCCCGCTGATGTTGAAGAGCTTATGGAAGCTTTAGCAGATGTTTCTTTGAAAAATGCCGCTCAAAGCATCATTGAATCTTGGTATACTGGTGCAGTTCAGGGGGTATCCACTATTTCCGTCATTTCTTATGAAGAGGCTTTGATGTTCAAAGTCACGTCTGATGTGATGACGATACCCTCTTATGCTATTTCTGGGCCCAATGGCTGGACGGCGGACGCTCCGCCTCTTTCTCAACTTCCGATTTTTTGAAGCTGATATAGGAGCGCGCTGAAATGGTAAATGAGACAAAATATGACGTCGTTGTCGTCGGAACAGGCGTTGTTGGGTGTTTGATCGCCGAACAAGCTCTAGATGCTGGTTTGTCAGTGCTTATGTTGGAGGCTGGGCCCAGGGTTGATCGACAGACCATCGTAGAAAATTTTCGAAACCTTCCTCCGTCGTTGCGACATCACTGGGATGCGCCATTTCCTCCGCCACCATGGGCACCAGTTCTCGAAACACGCACGCCTGGCGAAGAAAATGCTTATCTGGATCTGACAGGGCCTAATGCCACGGCTTACCAGCAAGGTTATGTTCGGTATGCTGGCGGAGCGACGTGGCACTGGGCTGGCATTTGTTGGCGAATGACCCCTGACGATATGAAATTAAAAAGCCTCTATGGAGTTGGGCGCGATTGGGCTTTTGATTATGAGACTTTAGAGCCGTATTATGCTCGTGCAGAATATGCTCTAGGCGTTTGCGGTCCAACGGATGCCGCATTGCAATGGCCTCCCAAAACGCCTCGTTCCCGGCCTTATCCCATGGGTCCGTTACCTTTGGGGCCAGGAGAGCAGCGCTTCACCGATGTTATGGCACCACTCGGCCTGCAAAATTTGCCTGCACCGCAGGCGCGCAATAGTGGTGTTAGTTATGATGGACGTCCTGCGTGCTGTGGCAATAATAACTGTTTTCCGGTCTGCCCTATTGCTGCAAAATATGACGCAGCCACGGCACTGCCACGCATTGAGGCCAAAGGCGGAAAGCTTTTAACCAATGCTGTTGCCTATCGCATTGAAGCGGATGACCGTCATAAAATACAGGCTGTCCATTATTATGACCCTCATCGCACATCACATCGCGTAACAGGGCGTGCTTTCGTCATTGCCTGTAATGGCATTGAGACCCCCAAACTTCTGCTCTTGTCCAAAGATGATCGCCATCCAAATGGAATTGCCAACAGTTCCGATCAGGTAGGGCGTAACATGATGGATCAGCCGAAGTTGAAAGCGACTGTTGAAATGAGCGAGCCGCTTTGGACTGGGGTTGGACCTGTACAGGGCAGTAGCATTCTGAACACCAGTCAGGGCGACTTCCGTAGCGAATATGCTGGAGCCATGTTCCGTATGGAAAATATGGCCCGAGGCTCGATTGGTGCAGCAGAAGCGTTAAAAAAAGGTCTGTACGGACGTGCCCTCGATCAGGAAATTCGCCGCCTGTCTGCTTGTACCGGGCTGTTGGTTGTGGAGCATGAGCCTCTTCCGTCTTCCATTAATCGTCTGACGCTGTCGGATAAAAAAGACTGGTTAGGCCTTAATCGCCCGCGGATTTATTATGATGTTGGCGATTATGTGCGGCGTAGTGCGGAACAATATACTATTCCGACACTTAAAAAGATGGCAGCGGCTTTAGGGGCGACAAAGTTCGATCTGAATCCTGAGTTCTTGCATAGTGATCACATCATGGGAGGCTGCATTATGGGAAAAGACCCATCAGACTCAGTTGTCGATGTTGATTGCCGTTCTCACGATCATGAGAATCTCTTTCTTCCTGGCGGGGCAGCAATGACAACCGGCGGGAGTGGAAATAGCACGATTACAATGGCAGCGCTTGCTTTGAAGGCTGCCGATGCAATTGTGGCACAATTCAAGACGGCTTGATCTCATGATACAGCGATCCTTTTTCTACACAGTTACAGTCTGTTATTTTGCTGCCATTGCTCTTTCTGCGACACATCCAGCAAAGGCTGATCCACTTGGAAACCCACAGCGTGGTCAGTATCTGGCAGTTGCTTCAGACTGCGTAGCCTGTCATACGGCGCCCCATGGACAGCCTTTCGCGGGTGGGTTGGCCATGCATACCCCCTTGGGAGTTATGTATTCGACAAACATCACTCCGTCTCTTTCAGCAGGTATTGGTCACTATTCGTTAGAAGATTTCGACAAAGCTGTTCGGCGTGGCGTCAGAAAAGATGGTGCCAACCTGTACCCAGCAATGCCGTACACAGCTTATTCCTATCTGACGGATCAGGACATTGCTGATTTATATGCTTACTTCCAGAAGGAGGTTGCTCCGGTAGATAAAAAAGGACCGGTTACAGCGCTGCCATTTCCGATGAATATCCGGTTCTCCATGTCTTTTTGGAACATGTTGTTCCTGAATGGAAAACCCTATCAGGGTGATGCGACAAAGTCGGCAGAGTGGAACAGGGGAGCTTACCTGGTACAGGGGGCGACGCATTGTGGAACCTGCCATACACATCGTGGGTTCCTGATGCAGGAAGATCTGGCGCACCCGCTGTCGGGAGCCAGTCTTGGAACATGGTACGCACCAAACATTACCCCTGACACAGTCAGTGGTATTGGGAGTTGGAGTGATCAGGATCTTACGGAATATCTCCGCACGGGACGCCTGCATGGCAAAGCACAGGCCGGAGGCGGAATGGGTGAGGCTGTTGAACACAGTTTCTCTCATATGTCTTCTGGTGACCTGAATGCCATTAGCGTTTATTTGCGCAGTTTAAAGCCGGTCAGTGATCCGAATGATCACGCTTCGTCCAGATTTCAGCAAGGCCATGACCTAAATCCGTCAGTCGAGCTGCGGGGGGTAACCCCGATTCTAGATCATAACGACAACACCGCCAGTGGAGCGGCTCTCTTTATGGGGAACTGCGCCTCGTGTCATGGGGCCAGTGCTCAGGGAAGTAAAGATGGTTATTATCCATCCCTCTGGCATAATTCGGTGACAGGGGCGTCTCGTGGCGACAACCTCATTTCAACAATTCTGTATGGTGTCTCTCGATCGGTAGAGGGGCGCCAAGCCTTCATGCCAGGTTTCGGCGGAAAATCGGGAGATGCTGTACAACTGGACGATAGTCAGATCGCCAGGTTGAGCAATTTTGTTTTCAAAACATATGGTCGACCAGACGTTCAGGTCACACCACAGGATGTTGCGCTTATCAGAAAGGGTGGGCCTGCCTCTCCATTATTGCTGTTGTCCCGAGTTGGCATGGCGGCGGGAGCAATACTGGTTCTGATACTGTGTGCCGTAGTGTTCGTCATAAGACGTCACAAAACAATAAATGTTGTTTAAAAATAGAAAGGATATGAGTATGTTTGAAAAAGTACGTAAGTACACAAAAGTTATGCTGATTATGTTTTTTGCGGGATCTGTGTCTATGTCTTCATTGTCATCTGTCCATGCTCAGGAAGTATCAATTCCGGAACTTCCAAAGCAGGTTGATCCAGACTTGAAAAAGAACATAGTCGGGGTTTGGGAGCTGGTTTCTTATAAGGTTCAGGATAAAGAAACCGGGAAGTTGATTGACGCTATGGGCGCCCATCCGCGTGGCCGCGTCATCTTCACCCCTGACGGTTGGGTTGCGTTTAATCTTGAAGGGAGTGATCGTCAGCCTGCAAAAAATGACGCAGATCGCGCGCATCTCATGAAGACACTCGTTGCCTATATTGGCCGCTATCGTGTGGAAGGTAACCAGTGGGTTACAAGTGTACAGACAGCATGGGCGCCAGAATGGGTTGGAACAGAGCAGCGTCGTAATATCGTCGTGAAAGGGAATGAAGCTGATGTTCTGACGCCTTGGCGGATTATGCCTAATTGGGATAACGGAAAAATGTCCCGCAGTATTATCCGTTTCAAAC
>CALFLO010000161.1 GCA_937880175.1 uncultured Gluconobacter sp. | reverse complement strand
GATCTGTTCACGGGCTGGGGGGCGACCGCGCAGTCCGTGGCGGGGAACCTGCATGCGCATGGCCGGATGGTGCTCTTCCTGCCGCGGCCGCCTGCGGATTCGCCCACGGGTTCTGGGGCGCAATGATCCGCAGTCGCCGGGAGAAGCTCGGTGTCCATACGCTGATCCGGGGGGACTGCACGACGGTTCTCAAGCGGATGCCGTCGCAGAGTGTGGACGTGGTGGTGACGTCGCCGCCCTATAATCTGGGGGTGCCGTACCGGACGTATCAGGACCGGCTTCCGGAGGATGCGTATCTGGACTGGCTGGAGGATGTCTGCACCAGTCTGTGCCGGGTGATGAAGGATGACGGCTCGTTTTTCCTGAACATCGCGGGGTCGTCCTCGCAGCCCTGGCTGCCGTTCGAGCTGATGACGCGGCTGCGCAAGCTGTTCGTGCTTCAGAACCACATCACCTGGATCAAGTCGATTTCGGTGGGTGAGATCACATACGGGCATTTCAAGCCGCTCAATTCGGCGCGCTTCGTCAATCGCAACCATGAGCATGTGTTCCATCTGACCAAGATGGGAAATGTGCCGGTTCAGCGGCTGGATGCGGGTGTGCCGTTTACGGACAAGAGCAATATCGTGCGCCGTCAGCACATCACGGACCGCCGTTGCCGGGGCGATACGTGGTTTATTCCCTACGAGACGGTGCGCAGCCGCAAGGAGAAGTTCAGCCATCCGGGGACGTTCCCGGTGGCGCTTCCCGAGGCCTGCATCCGGCTGCACGGGCTGCGGCCGGGCGGTGTGCTGCTGGATCCGTTCATGGGGTCGGGCACGACGCTGGTGGCGGCGGAGCGGATGGGGTGTGTGGGGATCGGGATTGATACCGATACGTCCTATGTGAATGTGGCGCGCAAGCGGGTGCGGGCAGCGATCGATCATGAGGACGAGGATTAATCGACAGCACCTGTTTTCCTGACAGGTTCAATCACTTTGACTTTTCATGTCACTTTTCGACATTATCACGACACCGTGATCATGAGGAGAAAAGTGGTGCGTTCCAGCACGATTACAAAGGGAATTGCCGGTCTGGTGGCGCTGGGCGTTGTCGCCTGGGGCGGGACTGTCACATATCTCGAGCATTTCGATCATGCTGGAGCACCGCAGCTTCCCGCCAGCAGCCCGACGCGTCAGGATCCGACGGCCATGGCGGCTTTTGCCGCCCTGCGCGAAGTGCGTTGCGATTACTGCCACACGCAGAATGCGAACCTGCCGTTCTATTTCAGCCTGCCGCTGGCCAACCAGATCATGAAGCGCGATCTGGTGCAGGGGCAGCGCCATTTCGAATATGCGCCGGTTCTGGCCGCGTTGCAGGACGGCAAGCCGCCTTCGGTCGAGCAGCTTTCCCGGATCGAGGAAGTCATCACGCAGAACCGGATGCCGCCGGCGGCCTATCTGCTGATGCATCCGCATGCGCATCTGGACGAGAAGCAGCGTGCGGACATTCTGAAATGGGTGCGTGAGCAGCGCGAGCGTTACTACGCGACGCCGGGTGTGGCGGCGCAGTTCCGTGGCGAGCCGATCCAGCCGATCCCCGAGAGTGTGAACGTGGACTGGAAGAAGGCCGAGCTGGGCCGGGCGCTGTTCTTCGACAAGGGCCTGTCGGGTGACGGCACGCTCAACTGTGCGAGCTGCCATGGTCTGAACAAGGGTGGCGTGGACAACCTGACGACCGCGACGGGCATTGGCGGGCAGAAGGGTCCGATCAATGTGCCGACCGTCTATAATTCCGTGTTCAGCATGGCGCAGTTCTGGAACGGTCGTGCGAAGGATCTGGCGGAGCAGGCGGCAGGGCCGGTCATGAACCCGCTGGAAATGGGCTCGCATGACTGGGCCGTGGTGTCCGATCATGTTCGCAGCACGCCGGGTTATGCCGAGCAGTTCAATGCAGCGTTCGGCTCCGACCAGATCGACAAGGACACGATCACGGGGGCGATTGCGGAATATGAAAAGACGCTGATCACGCCGGACAGCCGCTTCGATCTGTATCTGAAGGGCGATGCGAAGGCGATTACGGCGCAGGAAAAGCGCGGCTATGAGCGCTTCAAGGAAATCGGTTGCTCGGGTTGCCATAGCGGCATTGCCGTGGGTGGCGACGCCTACGAGATTCTTGGTCTGGAAGGGCCGTATTTCGAGAACCGTCATACGAAGCTGACGGCTGCGGATGAAGGCCGTCTGGCTGTGACGCATACGGAAGGCGACCGGGCGCGCTTCAAGGTTCCGAACCTGCGCAATGTCGAGCTGACGGGGCCGTGGCTGCATGATGGTTCGGCGACCACGCTGGAACAGGTCGTGCGGGAGATGGCGCGTTACGAGACGCCGGATGCCGATATTGCCGATCAGGATGTCACGGATATCGTGGCGTTCCTCAAGACGCTGACCGGCAAGTATGAGGGTATTCCGCTGAAGGATGTGCCCGCTGACCAGCCTCTGCAGGCTCCGGCTTCGAATTGAAGTCAGCGCAAGCGGACTGAATGAAAAACGGCCCCGGATGATCCGGGGCCGTTTTTTTATGCTCGGTTTCTGTGAAGGCTTATTGGGGAATTGGGTTGCATTGCGGGGTGACGGGCTGGCCGGTCATGACCGCTGTTGTGAAGAGGGCGGAGTCGGGCAGGGAGCCGTTGACCGTCTGGCTGTGGTCCAGCCCCTTATAGATATGGGCCTGAACGGTTGAGCCTGCGGCGCAGGCGGCCTTGACCAGACCGAGCTGAAGGGGCGGCGGCACGTCGCGGTCGTCTGTACCGGTTCCGGTAAAGAGCGGCTGGGCCAGTTTGAGCGTCGGGAATGCCATGGCTTTCAGGGCCGGGCTCATGGCCTTGAGGAAAGTTGGCTGCAGGCTGTTCTGAAGGGTCAGGCCTGCGTCCTTTGCCTGCTGGGACAGTGAGGTCAGGCATTCATGGGCAGCGTTGCGATAGACGGGTAGCGCCTTGGGCGTGAAGGCCTCTTCCGGGCGGAAATGGGGATCGCGTCCTTCCAGTCCGGCGGCGAGATAGAGGACGTAATTGATCAGTGGGCTGTAGCCCGCGTCGGGCTGTGAAGCGGCCTTGAGAAGGCCACCGAGGAGTTCGGGCGTCACATAGGGCGCGCCGGTGGCGACGGTGCCGCGGATGTCGAGTTCGGGCGCGTAGGTTGGCGCATAGGCGGCTGTGGCGACGGCGGCACCGCCACCCTGTGACTGGCCGACGATCATGATCTGGTTTTTCAGATCCGGGACGTTCGCGAGTGCCGCGCGGACGCTGTCGAGGACGCTGTAGGCTTCGACGCGGGTGTCCAGATAGGCGTGGGTGCCGGGGGTGCCGAGGCCCTGATAATCGGTTGCGACGATGGCGAAACCGCGCTTCATCCATGTGGAGAGATAGACGCTGTTGCGGTCGCTGTAGGGATTGAGCGACGGGGCACAGCTGTCATCGACACCGACGGTACCATGAGCCCACGCAACGATCGGCCAGCCGCCCTGCGGAGCCGGTCCGGCGGGCAGGATGATTTCGGCGGTGACGGGCACGAGGCCTTTGCCGGTGATGCCGTTCGTCGAGAGATAGGTAATGCGCAGGGCGCGTCCGGCGTCCGGAAGACCGAGGGCATCGGCGAGAGGGGCTGAGGCCGTGATGGTGCCGGGCTTGTGGGCGGCTGCCGGTGCTGCGGCATGGGTGCCGGGAGCAAGGGTACAGACGCAGAGGGTCGTGCTTGCAAGAAGAGGCAGGATCTTGCGCAGGAGTGGCAGGGACATGGGAAATCCTTTTGTCAGTCTCGCTTCACGGAGCCGGTGAATGTTACATCGGGCGGGAGCGAGACTGACGGCATGTCCTTGAACGTCAAGTGAATTTACGACTTTCCGGGTGGATTGGCCGTCTTCGCTCAGTCATCCCGGGCGAGGCGGTGGTCGGCGGCTTTGTCGATCCGGTCGCGTTCCTCCGCCGTGAGGAGGCCGCGCTCGTATTCCTGTGTGGCGCGGGCCTTGGCGTTGCTGGCGCGGGCGCGGGTGTCGATCGGGTAGGCGCGTTTTTCGGGGAGGCCGAAGGCGCTGTCGGGCAGCGCGTCGCGTTCTTCCTGTGTGAGATGGCTCATTGTCTTCTCTTTTGGAAATGAAACCTGACAGTCACCGTATCAGCGTGATGCAGGGTCTGAAATCCCGAAAGAACATTGTTCAATGATGCCGGAACCCGTTACATGCTCGGGACCTGAATTCCCTGTCGGGCGAGGCGGGTTGGACAGCAAGCGGGGGTGGTGTGGCGAAGCGGGATCTGAGGGAGGACGAGGCGACGCTGTGGCGGATGGTTGTCCGTGACATCAAGCCGTTGCGTTCTCCGCGTGCGCCGCGCCGTGCAGTGCCCGTGGCGAAGATCGAGCCGCCCGCGCCCATGCCGGAGGCTGCTCGCTCTGTGCCTGTTGTGACGCGTCGGTCGTTTGTGCCCGCGCCGTCTGCGAAACCTGCGCCGCGTCCGGCGGAACTGTCTGTTGGCGTACGTGCGCCGGGGCTGGATGACACGAGCTGGAAGCGTCTGTCACGCGGGAAGATGAAGGTGGATGCGCGGCTCGATCTGCATGGCTATGTCGTGCAGGAAGCGTTCGAGCGGCTTTATGACTTCATGCAGCGCGCGCGGGTGCGGAACTGGCGCTGCGTCGAGGTCGTGACCGGGTTGGGGAGTGGGCAGACCAGCGGGCTGATCCGCCGTGAACTGCCGCTCTGGCTTCAGCGGGGAGATCTGCGATCCATGGTTCTGGCCGTTGTGCATCCCCATGAGGCCAATCACGGATCGGTCCGGATTCTTCTGAAAACCCGCCGCCGCTGAGCCTGTCAGATGTGGCGGGTTTCCTGCCCTTCGCGCCAGCGCGGAATGTTGACGGCGAGCCAGCGGCGCAGGGCCAGCGTGGCACCCAGATCCGGGACCGTCCGTGACAGGAACGGCGCGGCGTTTTCGCCGGTCGCCAGCTTGAAATGATGCAGATCGGCCCATCGGCGGACACCCGCATCAGCAGAGGTGGCGGCGCAGGCATGGCTCCACTGCGTGACGATTTCGGGCGGCGTCAGCATGGGAAGAGCGATTGCCATGGCCGTGTCGGCGGCGGCGGAGACGGCCTGCCAGGCGTGATAGAACGGCCCTTCGGGCGGGCGGTGCCGGGCCTGCTGATAGGCTTCCATGAAAATGGGAATGGTCGTCGAATGGGTGTCGGTCAGGTCGCCGGTGTAATAGATCGCGCTTGTGCCGTCGGGGAGGTTTGCGAGAACGTCATCCAGTGGTCGGTCGAGCGTGTAGGGGGAAATCTGGACCGCATCGACGGTGCCCTCATGGAGCGCTGTCAGGGCGTTTGATGAGTCGACATAGCCGGATACGGGAATGGGACGCAGGCCAAGGAGTGAGAGCCCCATCAGGGCGTTCAGTTCCGGGCCGCCGATATGCGAGACCGCAAGGCGGACAGGATGGTCGTGGAA
This sequence comes from uncultured Gluconobacter sp., assembly GCA_937880175.1. Classification (GTDB taxonomy): domain Bacteria; phylum Pseudomonadota; class Alphaproteobacteria; order Acetobacterales; family Acetobacteraceae; genus Gluconobacter. The sequence goes on along the minus strand of CALFLO010000161.1, from coordinate 14,371 downwards.
GAAGCCTGTCAGGCGGCTGCGCAGGGTCTTGTGTAGTTCCGTGCGGGCGATGACGACGGTTGTGGTGGAGGCCACTAGGACAGGGGTCCAGCGCCCGAAATCATAATGGACGCGGGAGTCGCCCGTCAGGGATGCGAGCAGCGTGGCGCCGGGGAGCGCCAGAGCTGTGTTGCCGTCGGGGGCGCTGTTGGCGTCGAACAGGTTGGCGGCGCGGACGCCGTCCTGCCCGATGTCGGGGGTCAGTTCGAGCGGCGTGTCCAGTCCCAGAGCGCGGGACAGGGTGCCGGTGGCGAGTTCCGCGAACTGGCCGGGGATGGAGGCGAGCGTGCCGCCCAGAAGGAGCTGGACATCCGTCAGGGTGCCGGCGCGGGCCGGAGTGTTCAGGAAGGGGGCGGCTCCGCTCAGGGCCGCCAGTCCCTTCAGGGCTGCACGTCTGGTCAGTCTCACGGCCAGCGGACTTCCGGCGGCATGCTCATGAGGATGGCCTCGGTGTTGCCGCCCGTCTTGAGGCCGAACAGGGTACCGCGGTCATGGAGCAGGTTGAATTCGACATAACGGCCGCGGCGGATAAGCTGGGCGTCACGGTCGGCTTCGGTCCAGGGGGTGAACATGCGGCGGCGGACGACGGCGGGATAGGCGTCATGGAAGGCCATGCCGACGTCTTTGGTGAAGGCGAAGTCGAGAGCCGTGTCGCCGGAGAAGAACTGGTCGTAGAAAATGCCGCCCAGACCGCGTGGTTCGTTGCGGTGGGACAGGTGGAAGTAGCGGTCACACCATTCCTTGAAGCGGGGATAGTGCTCCGGGTCGTGGCGGTTGCAGGCATCTTCGAAGGATTTGTGGAAATAGGCGGCGTCCGCCTGGGCTTCCGCGCTGTCGGGGAACATCGGAGTGATGTCACCGCCGCCACCGAACCAGCCCTTTGTCGTGACGATCATGCGCGTGTTGAAATGCGCGGCACTGACATGCGGGTTGCAGGGATGGGCGACCAGCGAGACGCCGGTCGCGAAGAAGCGCGGGTCTTCGTCGGCGCCGGGGATGTTCTTGCGGAATTCGGGGGAGAACTCGCCCCAGACCGTTGAGACGTTGACGCCGACTTTCTCGAACACGCGGCCGCGCATGACGGACATCACGCCCGAACCGCCTTCGGGGCGGCTCCAGGCGGTCCGCTCGAAGCGGCCGGGGGCTGTGCGGTCACGCAGGACCTGCGAGCCACCTTCGGCGGCTTCGTCTTCCAGTTTTTCGTAAGACGCGCAGATACGGTCGCGGAGGGTTTCGAACCAGGCTTTGGCGTCCTGCTTGAGGGCGTCGTGAGGTACGTCTGGACGAACGGTCTGTGTGAAACCGGGGCTGATCTGGTCCATTTTTTCTTCCCCCATCTATGCAGGACAAAACTTCGTTACGCGCAGTGTCCTAGCAAATCGAGCCGCTGCCGAACAGTTGGCTGATGCATGTCTGACGCTCATTCGTCGCGGGCATCCGTGGCGGGACGATGGCGCAAAGACGTTTTCATTTCGTAAAAACGGCCCTGAATTGTGAAAAAGTTTCTCTGGGGATGCTCCGGGAGCGGCTGCGGGCTCCAAGGCTTGCGTGTCGGGCCGTCTCGTGGTCCAGAACGGGCAGAGCGCATCACTTAACAGTCAGGAAGAGACATGTCTGCGGAACAGGAAATCCAGCCCGTCATCGGTGTGATCGGTGGCTCGGGGCTGTATGACATTGACGGACTCGAAAACAAGGAATGGCGCCGGGTTGAAACGCCCTGGGGCGAGCCGTCCGACGAGCTGCTGTTCGGCACTTTCGGGGGCGTGCAGTGCGTGTTCCTGCCGCGTCATGGGCGGGGGCATCCCATTCCGCCGTCGCGTCTGAACTTCCGCGCCAATATCGACGCGCTCAAGCGCGCCGGGGTGACGGATATCCTGTCGCTTTCGGCTGTGGGATCGCTCAAGGAAGAGCTGCCGCCGGGGCATTTCGTACTGGTGGACCAGTTCATCGACCGCAGTTTCGCGCGTGAGAAGAGCTTCTTCGACACGGGCTGTGTGGCGCATGTCGGCATGGCGGACCCCGTTTCGGCGCGCGTGCTGGATGTGGTGCAGGGTGAAGCTGAGACGCTCGGGATTCCGGTCACGCGGGGCGGGACGTATCTGGTGATGGAAGGGCCGCAGTTCTCCACGCGGGCTGAGAGCGAACTGTACCGCTCCTGGGGCTGTTCGGTCGTGGGCATGACCAACATGCCGGAAGCCAAGCTCGCACGTGAAGCGGAGATGAACTACGCGACCGTTGCGATGGTTACGGATTTTGACTGCTGGCACAGCGACCATGACAGTGTGACGGTTGAGGCCGTTGTGAAGGTCATGACGGGGAATGCGGAGAATGCGCGTCGCCTGGTCAAGGCGGTCATCCCGGTGCTTGGAAAGAAGCGTCCGGTGGATGCAAGCGCCGAGCGGGCGCTGGATCATGCGATCATCACCGCGCCTGCCGCGCGGGATCCGAAGCTGGTTGCGAAGCTTGATGCTGTTGCAGGGCGTGTTTTGAAACAGGGCTGAGGCCCTGAAGAGCCGCGCCCGCGGAATGCGGGCGCGGTCAGAACCATGATCTTCTGGTGGGATCAGTCGAAATTATGGTTCGGGTCTGCGTTCAGGTCGATGCCTGCGCGGGCGTCATCGATTTCCACGCCGTCCAGTTCCACGGGGGGGAGATCCTTGACGGGGGTGCCTTCGGGAACGCCCTTGATGGCGATCAGGTCCGTCGCCTTTTCGAGATAGCCTTCGGGGCCACAGGCAGGCTTGCCGTCGGCTTCCCACAGAAGGCGTGCTTCGTGGCGGATGGCGGCGTCGCGTTTGGGGTCGTCTTTGAGCGGATTGGTGCTCATCTTGAAACTCCTGTCTGATCCGGTCCCGGGTGCGCCGGGGTTGGCGGGATTATAGACCCCTTCCACGGTTTTGCGACAGTCTGTGTCACCGTGTCGGGAGGTCGGTTGCGCGTTACGGGCGATCGTTGTTTCAGGCGAGGTTCGTTTTCAGAAAATCGACGCTGCGGGACCATGCAAGGTCGCGGGCGTCCCTGTTGAAGCTCGGGCGCTCGGGGCAGCCGAAGCCGTGACCGGCATCGTCGTAAACATATTCTTCAATCTCGGGACGGGCGTCGCGGATCTTCTGGATTTCGGTGTGCGGGATGGAGGAATCCTCGCCGCCGAAATGCAGTTCGACCGGGCAGTGCGGTGCGGTTTCGACATGGTTGCCGATGCCGCCGCCATACCAGCTCACGGCTGCGTCCACGTCATGGGTGCGGGTGGCGGTGAGCCAGACGAGGAGGCCGCCCCAGCAGAAGCCGATTATGCCGACTTTCTTGTGTCCGGCATCGCGCAGGGCTTTGGCGCAGGCGGTGATGTCGGCCAGTGTTTTCTCGGACGGGATCTGGCTGCGGAGCTCGAGGCCTTCCGTCACGCCAGCCTGCGAATATTCCAGAACGACGCCGGGTTTTGCGCGATCGAAGACGGACGGGGCGAGGACGTGGAAACCTTCGGCGGCAAAGTCGTTACAGACATTACGGATATGGTCGGTGAGGCCGAAAATTTCCTGAACGACGATGAGGGCGAGAGGCGACTCCGCAGAGCCGGACTCCCAGGCGCTGAAACCGTGGCCGTCGGCGGCGGTCAGCGTCACCATCTGGCCAGCGTTGCCGGAATCGGGGGTTTTCCCGTGGGAAGCTGTATGTTTCATTCTCTGTCTCCAGTCTTGAACTGCCCGAAAGGCCCTGTGTCGTGAGTTCTGTCGTAAGTCCTGGGCCATGAGCGACGTCATCAATCTCCGCCGGGAACGCAAACGCCGCAAGAGCGCAGAGGATGCGAAGGCCGCTGATGCGAACCGTCGGCTCCATGGGCGCACAAAGGGGCAGAAGCTGGCGGAAAGTCTTGAGAAAAGGCGCCTCAGGACCGCACTGGATGGTCAGAAACTTTCTTCGGAACCGAGTTGCGGACCGGCTGGGGACCAGAGCGAGAATCCTTGACGGAAATGGTCGCCGGGCCTATGTCTTTGGCACTCTCCATGTGAGAGTGCCAAATGCACTGCAGTCATTGAGTGCAGCAACCCGGCCATGCTGCTTTTTACAAGGGCATGGCTCAAAATGGAGCGATCCATGACGAAATTTCGTCCCCTACACGACCGCGTTGTGGTCCGTCGTCTGACAGGCGAAGAGAAGACCGCTGGCGGCATCATCATTCCTGACACCGCCAAGGACAAGCCGACCGAAGGCGAAATCGTTTCCGTTGGCCCGGGTGCCCGCAACGAGCAGGGCCAGATCGTGGCTCTGGACGTCAAGGCTGGTGACAAGGTGCTGTTCGGCAAGTGGTCCGGCACCGAGGTCAAGATCGACGGCGAAGAGCTGCTGATCATGAAAGAGAGCGACATCATGGGTGTGATCGGCTGAACAGCCGTCCCCGTTTCCTCTCGTAAAAACCTCATTCAGGAGTAAGAATTATGGCTGCCAAGGACGTAAAGTTCGGCGCTGATGCCCGCGAGCGTATGCTGCGTGGCGTTGATATCCTCGCAAATGCCGTCAAGGTCACGCTCGGCCCGAAGGGTCGTAACGTTGTTCTCGACAAGAGCTTTGGCGCACCGCGCATCACCAAGGACGGTGTGTCGGTTGCCAAGGAAATCGAACTGGCTGACAAGTTCGAGAACATGGGCGCCCAGATGGTCCGTGAAGTCGCGTCCAAGACGAACGACATCGCAGGCGACGGCACCACGACCGCAACCGTGCTGGCCCAGTCCATCATCCGTGAGGGCGCCAAGGCTGTTGCCGCCGGCATGAACCCGATGGATCTCAAGCGCGGCATCGACAAGGCTGTTGCCGTCGTCGTTGAAGAGCTGAAGAACAACACGAAGAAGATCACGTCTCCGGAAGAGATCGCCCAGGTTGGAACGATTTCCGCCAACGGCGAGAGCGAAATCGGCGAGATGATTGCTTCTGCCATGCAGAAGGTCGGTTCCGAGGGTGTCATCACGGTGGAAGAGGCCAAGGGCCTTCACACCGAGCTCGACGTTGTCGAGGGCATGCAGTTCGACCGTGGCTACATCTCCCCGTACTTCGTGACGAACCCGGAGAAGATGACGGCTGATCTCGACAGCCCGTACATCCTGATCCACGAAAAGAAGCTGTCCTCGCTTCAGCCGATGCTGCCGCTTCTCGAGAGCGTTGTGCAGTCCGGCCGTCCGCTGGTGATCATCGCCGAAGACGTCGATGGTGAAGCCCTTGCCACGCTGGTCGTGAACAAGCTGCGCGGTGGCCTGAAGATCGCTGCCGTCAAGGCTCCGGGCTTCGGTGACCGTCGCAAGGCCATGCTGGAAGACATCGCCATCCTGACGGGTGGCCAGGTGATTTCCGAAGATATCGGGATCAAGCTGGAATCCGTCACGCTCGAAATGCTGGGTCGCGCCAAGAAGATCCACATCGAGAAGGAAAACACCACGATCGTCGAGGGTGCTGGCAACAGCGACGACATCAAGGGCCGTTGCAACCAGATCCGTGCGCAGATCGAGGAAACGACGTCTGACTACGACCGCGAGAAGCTCCAGGAGCGTCTGGCAAAGCTGGCTGGTGGCGTTGCCGTCATCCGCGTCGGTGGCAGCACCGAGGTCGAGGTGAAGGAGCGCAAGGATCGCGTTGACGACGCCCTGCACGCAACCCGCGCTGCCGTTGAAGAAGGCATCGTTCCGGGTGGTGGCACGGCTCTGGCCCGCGCATCGTCTGCTCTGAAGGGTCTGACCTTTGACAACGACGACCAGCGCGTCGGTGGCGAGATCGTTCGCAAGGCCCTGCAGTCTCCGCTGCGCCAGATCGCTTTCAACGCCGGTGAAGACGGTGCGGTCATCGCTGGCAAGGTGCTTGAGAACGACAGCTACGTCTTTGGTTTCGATGCCCAGAAGGGTGAGTACAAGGACCTGGTTGCGGCTGGCATCATCGATCCGACCAAGGTTGTGCGCACGGCTCTGCAGGACGCCGCTTCGGTTGGTGGTCTGCTGATCACGACGGAAGCCATGGTTGCCGAGCGCCCTGAAAAGAAGGCTCCGGCCGGCGCTCCGGGTGGCATGGGCGGCATGGGTGACATGGACTTCTGATCGAAGTCCGGTCTTTTCCCTGTCCCTTCCAAGGAAGGGATGGGGGAAACCTCATATGTTGCAAAAAAGCCTCTGGCCTGCGGGTCAGAGGCTTTTTTTTGTGGCTTTAGTTCCTGAAAAGCAACGAAAACCGGGGTAGGGTATAATTGTTGCATTTATCCCACATGTTGCATTCAAGTGCCCTCTGAAGGCATGGCTGGTATGTATTTTCCGTGACAGTCACTGTCTGACATCTTTAGACGAAGAACATCACTTTTCCTGAAGGATCATGTTCTTTGATGAACACATCTCGTCGTCACCTGTTGCTGTGTGCATCAATTCTCGGAGTTGGCACCCTGTCCGGAACGGCTCTCGCTGCTTCCACGACGCAGCCGGAACACCGTTCCCACAAGGCTGTGCATCACAAGGCGACAACCCCTGCTGCCAAGCCTGTTGCCGCAAAGGCTTCAACCGCCACTGCGCCCCACGCTGTCGCACCGGCCACGACAGCCGCAGTCGCGGCTCCGGTTGCATCGCGACGCAATGCGAGTGCCGTGTACGCCCCCGCCTCTGTTGAGGGTGGTAGCGAAAGCATGGTTGTGACCGGCTCAGCGCTGCGGTCGTCCAACAACCAGAACGCAAACCCTGTCCAGATCGTGACGTCCAAGCAGATCCAGATGACGGGTGCGACGTCCGTTGGGGACTTCCTGCAGCGTCTGCCATCCATGGGTTCGGGCGGAACGTATAACAGCAACACCAATGGCGGCGGCGGCATGTCCTGCGCGGACCTGCGGAATCTTGGTCAGCAGCGCGTTCTGGTCCTGATCGATGGCAAGCGTACGACGCTGAACACGAACGGCACCAGTTCGTGCGTGGACATGAACACCATTCCGGTTCAGGCGATCGCCAGCATCGAAGTCCTTAAGGACGGCGGTTCCGAACTGTATGGTGCGGATGCTGTCTCCGGCGTTATCAACATCAAGCTCAAGCATAACCTGAACACCGGCAACATCACGCTGCATGGTGGCATCAGCGATCTTGGCGACGGCAAGAACGGCCAGATTTCGGCTTACAAAGGCTGGAACTTCGATCACGACAAGGGCAACCTGACGCTGTTCGCGCAGTATCAGACGAACCAGGGCGTGATGAACCGCAATCGTGACTGGGCGTCTTCTGCGGCTCAGAACAATCCGGGTGCGGGTGGGACCGTGAAGTATGGTTCGGCCATTCCGCCGAACGGCCAGATCGGTACGGCTGACCAGAATTATGCCTGGAGCACGAGCAATAACGGCACGCAGTTCCATGACTGGACCAATGCAGACCGTTATAACTTCGCTAACCAGTCTTCCCTGCTGAACTCCTGGCAGGATGCGACGGCGAATGGTGACTTCCATTACGATTTCAACCGTCATCTGACGGTCTATGCGAATGCCATGTACTCGCATCGCACCACGTCCACGTTCATGGCCGCTGAGCCGACTTCAGGCAGTGTGCCGCCGTCGACGCTTCCGAACGTCCTGACCATTCCGGCCAACGACCCGTACAATCCGACCGTTACGGGGGCCAGTGGTCTGTATTCGGGCGATCCGCAGGATGTGCAGCTCTATCGTCGTCTGACCGAGATGGGCAATCGCCGGACCGAGACGTCCACCGATACGGTGACGGGCATGTTCGGGGCCAAGGGCGAGATCACGCACAAGTGGATGTATGATGTTTCCTATACCTACGGCTCCAGCCAGATGGCTGACGTCGGTGAGAACATGGGCAACTACCAGCACCTGCTGAACACCTATGGAATCCAGCAGCTTGATCCGAGCGATCCGAACAGCGGCGTGACGTATAACCCGGCTGTCTGTCAGGCATCTGCCGGCTGCACGCTGTCGACCAATCCTTTCGGCAAGCTGACGCCCGAGCAGATCAAGTACGTCAACTACAACACGCATGACAACGCGATGTATCAGATGCGTGACCTGAACGTCCGCATCAACAACAACGATGTCGTGAAGATGCCGTGGGCCAATGGTGGCCGTCTGGGTATTGCCCTGGGCATGGAACACCGCAGCGAGCAGCTGTCTTACCATCCTGATCCGCTGGCCGCGGCTGGTCTGAGCATGACCAATCCGGCAGGCGCTACGGGTGGTGGTTTTGGTGTCAGTGAAGCCTATCTTGAAGGCCGTCTGAACCTGCTGCACAACGCGCCGTTCGCGAAGGATCTGACCATTGACGGGCAGGGACGTTTCTCGTCCTACAGCAATGTCGGTGATACGGAAAACTGGAAGACCTCCATCAACTGGCAGCCGGTCCGCGACGTGCATTTCCGTGCGACGCTGGGCACGTCTTTCCGCCAGCCGAACGTGTATGAACTGTATGGTGGCCAGTATCTCAACTACCTGTCCGGCACGGATCCGTGCACGGAAGCCACGAGCCCGACTGTCATTGCGAACTGCATGAAGCACGGTGTTTCCAGCCCGCAGACCATGCAGGATGTGAATTCTGGCCAGATTCCGTCGCTGACGGGTGGTAATGCAAAGCTGAAGCCGGAAACCGGGCGGACCTACACCTTCGGTGCAGAATTCACACCGCACTGGATTCCAGGCCTCTCCCTTTCCGTTGAGTACTGGCACTACACGCTCAAGAACCTGATTTCGCCGCTGAGCCCGCAGTATATCGTCAATCAGTGTTACGCGAGCGGCAACGAATCCTACTGCGGGGATATCGACCGGTCGTCCATTTCCCAGCAGATCAACGATGTTTCCACGCTCTATGTGAATCAGGGTGGCCTGAAGACGGGCGGTATCGATTTCGATCTTGATTACCGTGTGCGCGTCACCTCGCACGACGTCCTGACGATCAGCAACAACTTCCAGCAGCTGATCAGCTATCTCCAGCAGTTTCAGGCTGGTGGGCAGTGGGACAACCTTGCCGGTCGTCTGATGTACACGACGGGCAATGGTCAGCCGCGCGTTCGTGACTATGCAACGGCAACCTGGCAGCATGGCAATTTCAGCTTCACCTACATGATGAGCTACACGGGTGGCATGCTGTGGAATGATGGCGAGACGGATCTCGTCGCATGGAACCGCCAGACCCCTGGCAGGTATGGCCGCGTCAAGACGCCCGGCATCTTCACTCACGATATTTCAGTCGGCTACCATTACAACGACTGGAACTTCACCGGTGGTGTGAACAACCTGCTCGACAAGAACCCGCCCTATGTTCAGGACGGGTCCACGAACAGTGCGCAGGGCCTGTATGGCAGCATGTATATGGGCCGTTATGCCTGGCTGCAGATTTCCCGCGATTTCTGATGGCAGGCTGACTGTCTGAAGATAGTCTTTCAGAAGAGCCCCCGGCCCCTGTGGCCGGGGGCTTTTTTTGTGCGGACCTTCCGGGAGCGAAATTTCCTGATTGACGGGAGGGGAAACCTGTCGAAGTGTAACAGGGATCTCGGAGAGGGGCTCATGAGCGGGAATATCGACGATCTTGCTGCGCTGATCAGGGAAGCCGAAGGCGGTCGCGAGCGCTTTTTGGAGAAGTTCGCCGCGTTTTGCGAGCAGGCGTTTCCGCGTCAGACGAATGTTTCGCGCAGGGCGCGGGGCTGGCTGAAGCGAACGCTGGAGATCGAAGGGCTTTCCCTTCAGTTCGAGACACGGGTTTTTGCGCTTCGGCGTGAGGGCGCTGGGGTCGTGGCCGAGATTGCCCATGAAGTGCGGGGCGTGGTCATCAGCCGCAAACAGGTTCCTGTCCGGGACTGGATCGTGCAGTTGCGCCAGAAGATGCACGAGGCGGGGCTGGCGGTTTCAGGCGAAGGGCAGGCTGCGGCGGAACTGACGGATTTTCAGCCGTGATAGGGCTGTTTCCGTGGTCGTCAGGTCCAAAGAAGGAGCCCCAGTCGGGGGCGTTTCAGGAACTGGGTACGAGGCCGCGGCCTCTGGTGCGGCTGGGATCCGTGCGGCAGGCGCTTCTGACGCCGTCCATGGCGATTGTGCCGCTGGGGAATGTTCATGCGGAAACCTGGTGGAAGTCCGGGATGGGCTGGCAGGCGGTGCATGAGGCTGGCTGGCGGACGGCGACGGACCGGATCCGGGGGCAGGCGCGGGCGCTTGGGGCGGATGCGGTTCTGAACCTGCGTTACCGGCTGGAGCATCATGGCGGCGCGCTTGGGTTCATGCTGCACGGTGAGGCCGTGCGGGTTCCGCAGCTTGAACGCGCGGGTGTGCTGCCCTGTGTGCCGTGGAACGCGGCGACGCTGGATGTGGCGCTTGCGGCGGGGATCGTGCCGGTGAGTTACGGTGTCGGGACGTGGGAGGAGGTCCGGTATACGGGGCCTCTGGAAAGTTTTTTCGATGCGGTGAGCATCGGGGAAAGTGCGCTTCTGACGCAGGCGAAGCGGGACGCGCGGGATGCGGCGGCGCTGAGTTTGCGGAACGATCCGATGTGTCAGGACTGGGATGGCGCGCTGGGGCATGACGAGACGGTCGGGCTGATCGTCCGGTCGGAGCGGGGTGTTGTGCGGTCGATTCAGGTCCGGGCGGCGGTGAGTATTCTCGGTTATCGGCGGATTGGTGGGCAGGGTTCTGTTTCGCCTGTGATGGTCTGCGGGCTCGAGGAAGGTGTGCGGTCAGGTTTGCAGCACCGGCCGCTGTTCGCGGGCGTTTCAAACCGGATCGAGGTTGAGGAAGAGGCCGCCGAAGAAGGCGGGGGCGGTCGCGTGGAGGCGGCTGTTCTGGGGCTTGAGGTTGGCGGCGAAGTCGTCAGCGAAGTGGCCGAAGGGCTCGGTGGCCTGTTCGACGGGCTGGGTGATCTTTTCTGAGGCGCGTTTTGAGCGGCCTCGTATTCTTTTGGATTTTACAGCGGGATTCCCATGGGTATCTTTGATCAGGTTCCGGGTTTTGACAGTCTTCCTCCGGGCTGGGGCGGCAGCGGTGCTTCCGAACCGGCTCAGGGTGGCGAAGCGCTCCCGGTGAGGGCTTCTGGCGGCCGGGTTGCGACGTCGGATTTCAGCGTGCGCGAACTGCTGGTTGTGGAGCAGGCCGGGTTCCGGGCACTGGGTTTGTGTCTGGGGAACAGCATCTGGAAGGTGCAGGCCAATACGCAGTTCCGCAACACGTCCTATGAGCTGACGGATCTGACGGGGGCCATGTATGGCGCGCGTGAGAAGGCCGTCGAGATCATGCGTGAAGAGGCCGAGCAGCTTGGCGCGGACGGGATCGTGGGGACGCGGCTGGAGATTTCGCAGCTTGCCGATAGCGGGATGCTGGAGTTCCGGGCGTTCGGGACGGCCATCGTGCATGCCGAGGGGCATCCGGGGTATCGGCGGCCGGACGGGCGGCCGTTCACGTCCGATCTGTCGGGGCAGGATTTTGCGCTGGCGTTGCGGTCCGGGCGGCGGCCGCTGGATCTGGTTCTGGGGTGTTGTGTGCAGCATATCCCGCGCCGCAGCCTGATGACGACGCTCAAACAGGCCATGCAGTGTGTGGAACTCGATCTGTTTACGCAGGCCTATTACACGGCGCGTGAGCACGCGATGGAGCGGATGTCGGCCCATGCGGCGGAGGTTGGGGCCAATGAGATCATCGGGACGACGTTGCGTGAGGAATCGCATGTCTGGGGCGATCATATCGTCGAGTTTCTGGCGGTCGGGACGGCCATGTACGATACCGGTAAGCCAGACCCTGAGTTCCGCATCGATCCGACCTTCACCCTGACGCTGGATGACTGACATGAGTGCTGACGAGACCAGACCGCTGGATCTGAGTGATCTTTATGCCGACGAGCCTGCGCCCGCTCCTGTGAAGGTTGAGGCGCCGGTTGCCACTGGGGCTGTGCCGGTGGCGCTGGAGCCGATGCCGGCTTTTCCGCGGCTGGTGGAGATCAGCCGTCTGCCGGCGGACATGGTTGAGGAGGCGCACCGGCGGGCCGGGACGATTGATTTTTCGGATCTGAACACGCTGCTGTCGCATGGCATGGGCGCGCTGGGGGAACTCGCGAAGGTTTCGGACCGGATGCTGGCCGGGCGCACTTTGGGCGAAAGCGATGCGGTTGGTGAATTCGCGGCGGGTGTTCTGGATGGTGTGAAGATCCTGCGGATCGGGGATCTGCAGAAGCTGGCGCGGGGCGAAGGTGGGGCTCCGGGTGGGTTTCTGGCGAAAATGGGCGGTCTGCTGGGGGGTGCGAAGGATGCTCTTGGCGGGTTTGCCGAGAACCGCAAGAAATTTAATGCCCTGATGGACCAGCAGGAAGCCAAGGCGCGGGTCACGATTGCCGATCTCAAGCGGAACATCACGTCATTCGAGGACATGTATCAGGCGCTTCGGCATGGTGTACGGGAACTGAATATCGACATCGCGGCCGGACAGCTTGCGCTGGAAGAGGGTGAGCGGAAAGTCGAGGCGTTGCGGCAGCATGCGATGGAGACGCAGGACCCTGTGGATGCGGCCGAGGTCATGGAGTTGCGCGGGCGTCTGGCGAACTTCTCGGGACATCTGAGTGAGCAGCGCGAAGGGCTGATGCGGGCTGCCCTGACCATTCCGATGATCAAGAGCACGCGTGAGGCGGCGGAAGCGCGGATCATGGCGCTGCATTCGGCGCTGACGAAGACCATTCCCAATCTGAAGGCGGCCTGTGCGGTGGCGGTGGGGCAGGTGGACAACCGCAATGCTGCCACGGCGCGCGATGCGCTGAATGAGGCGGACCGGAAGATCCTGGGGCTCGTGGCGGATGGTGCGCTGGATGCGGCGCGGACGACGGCGGCGAGCCGGGGTGTGGATCCGCGGCAGATGGAAGCGCTGGCGCAGGCGGCGGACAAGGTCACGCAGGCTCTGGGCGAAATGGCGCAGAATGACAGGCTCGCGGCCGAGCGGGCGCAGGAGCAGGAAAAGGAGCTGCACCAGCTCCGGGATCGTCTGGCGGGCAGTATGCGCAGTCTGGCGCAGCAGTCGGTTCAGCCCCTGGGTCAGCCCTGAAGAAGGGGCGGTTCGTTTTCCTGTTCCTCGGGGCGCAGGAAACGGGCGATGTCTTCCAGAGCATCGGCCAGGGACATGCGCCGGACCTCCACGCCGTCGGGGAAGGCGGAGAGCAGACGTGAGGGCATGCGGCGGTCCAGCATGACGAAGACGCCGCGATCGGTGCCCTGACGGATCAGGCGACCGAAGGCCTGTCGCAGGCGCATGCGGGTGATGCGGTCGTCGTAATCGCCGGGGCGGCCTTCAGAGAGCAGGCGGCGGCGTTCGCGGTGCAGGATGTCGGGGCGGGGCCAGGGGGTCTTTTCGAACACGACCATGCGCAGGGCTTCGCCGGGGACATCCACGCCGTCACGCATGGCGTCCGTGCCCAGCAGGCAGCTATGGGTTTCGGTGCGGAAAACATCCACGAGGGTGGCGTTGTCCATTGCATCGACATGCTGGGCGTAAAGCGGGAAGCCCTGTGTTTCCAGCGGTTCGTGGATGCGGCGATGGACTTCGCGCAGGCGCCGGATGGCTGTGAAGAGGCCAAGCGCGCCACCGCCTGCGGTTTCGAACAGCGCGCGGAAGGCATGGGCGAGAGACGGGATTTCGACCGAGACATCCGTGATGACATAGGCGCGCGTCTGCGTGGCGTAGTCGAACGGGCTCATGACCGAGGCGCGGATGGGCGGCTTGAGAAAATGCGTGGCGCCCAGACGCAGTTCGGCCGCGTGCCAGCTGGCCTCGTTCTGGGCGTCTCCATGGCCGGTCTGGTCGCGCAGGGTGGCGGACGTCATGAGCAGGCCGTGCGCGGGTGTCTGGATTGTCGAGACGAAGGGAATGGTCGGGTCCAGCCAGTGCCGGTACAGGCCGATGTCATGATCCCCTTGTGTTGCGCGGGTGCGGGGCAGGCGTTCGGTGCGGATGAAGTCCACGAAGGTGGGGGTGACGTCGGGTTCGGGGGGCGTCTGAAGCGCGTCCAGCATGCTGATCCAGCCGGACAGGCGGCTGATTGCGCGGCGATGCAGGGTGCGGATCATGGCCTCGATGCGCTGGCGGGTCGGGGCGTCCATTTCCGCGTCGTCCTCGGCCTGTGCGGCGAGGCGGTCGGCCAGCATCCTGATGGGATCGCGCAGACGGGTCAGGGCGCGGCTGAGGGTTTCGGCGGCGCTGGCGACATCGGCGTTGACGGGGTGCAGATCACATTCCGCCGAAATATAGCCGCCGCGGCTGTCCTTGGTCTGCCGGGCCCGGAGCTGGTGTTCAAGGGCGCGCAGGAAGGCTTCGGACGGGTTTTCCGGCGCGGGCTCCTCGGGGATCAGCAGGGAGGTTTCG